>NZ_JBTLNE010000069.1:0-16965 GCF_054457435.1 Halovulum sp. GXIMD14793
CGTCAGACAGGTCAGCCAAATCGCAAAACCCGCAGGTCTATCAGGTGGAAATCAACAGCTGCCACAAGCGCCAGTGCCGCGCGAGCGGCTTCGTCCATGAGCCCTCTTTGAACGATGCTACATCGCGTGCGAATGGCGGCCAGGAGAAATTTGGACTTTCCTCAGATCACCAAAATGATCATTATGTTCCCAATTTGTTCCAACGGAGGCATCGGCCATGAAGCAACTGGAAAAGTTCATAATACTTGCAAAACAGCAAACATATGTTGGTGGGGGACAGAATTCCGAACCCTGCCGGTTAGGCTCTCATGATCTGACTTTCACAGAAGGTGACTGGTCGTACCGTGACAGCTATTTTGGGGGAACCGACTTTCTGGGCCAAGAAACCGTTTGGCACTCGGAACGGCCGATTTGGGCCATGAACTATTACGGTTATATTTTGCGCCCTGACCTTATCGATGCTGAAAGAGCAGGGGCAGTCATCAAAGAGGCACTTTCTTCTCTTTACAAGGAAGGTCGATTTTTGGGTGGCTATGAGTGTCTTTTCGGTGAATACCGATATCGCGATGAGGTTGGCGGCGACTATCGGCATTTCGACGGAGTTGAAACGATAATTCTTGGAAATGAAACAGCCTATACGCTCAAATATCACGGCGGTATGGTCAAAGACTAAGTCGTTTTCCATAGCGGTCATTCGCGCAGCTGCAGCGAAAGTTCGCCTGTTCGCCCTACGCCCCTCGATAGCAACACTTTGAATGGTTGGTTTCGATGAAACCGCGCTAAGGGGGCAATATATCTGTCAAGTAGGTCAACTAGGTGCGTCGCTCAGGTTTTGGATGACGAAAAATCAACGGATTAGCAGGCACCCAAGGTCAAACTATCTGTCGCGGTACTCTAATCCAGCTTCGCCAGATGCTCGGCCAGGTGGTCGAAGACCAGCCGGATGCGGCGGCTGGTGTGCAGCTCGCGATGTGTTGTCAGCCAGACTGGAAACATGATCGGCTCCATTCCTGGCAACACCGGCTCCATCTCGGGATATAACCGGGCGATCCGTTCTTCCATAGGGACAACGCCTAGACCCAGACGGGCAAATTCCCATGCGGTGTGGAAATTGGCGGAGGTAACGCGGATATTGTCGGATGTCAGATGCAGTCCCATGGGACGGTAATAGCTGAACATTTCCTCATCATCGCCAATGCCGACGAAGTCAAAACGCTTCAGATCGGCAATGTCTTGCGGCCGCTCCATCCGGTCCAGAAAGCTGCGCGACGCATAAAACAGGGCTTTGCTTTCGCGCACCAGCCGCGCGATCAGATCTGGCTGATCTGGCCGGACATGACGCACAGCGATATCGGCCTCACGTTTCAGGATGTCCTGAATGTTGTTGGCTGCGATCACCTCGATCTGCAATCGCGGGGCAGAGCGGACGAGGGTGGCGATGATCGGCGGCAGCACTTCGGAGGCAAACATGTCGCTTGCGGTGATGCGTACCCGCCCCTCAATGGCTTGTGCCTGACCGGAGGCGACCAGTGAGACGCGGTTTGCGGCATCCGCCATGGTACGGACATGGGTGAGCAGTTCGGCGCCAGCGGTGGTCAATCGCAGTGATCGGCCGACGCGCTCGAACAGGGTGACGCCAAGGTCTGCTTCCAGTGCCGCAACCTGGCGGCCCAATGTTGGCTGGGTCTGCCCCAAGCTGCGGGCGGCGGCAGAAAGTGAGCCTTCGTCAACCGTTGCCAGGAAGGCGCGGACCTGGTTCCAGTCAAAGCTGTCTTTCGAGGCATTCATGCATTTATGTATAGGCGAACCACGAATTTAGGCAATTTATATCCAGCATTTGCATATGTATCACTCCCGGTGAGAGGAGAACGACATGACCAACACAGCAAAATTCTGGTCTGGCATCGCGGAAAAATACGCCAAAAGCCCGATCAGCGACATGGAAAGCTATCGCTACACTCTGGAGCGGACCCAAAGCCATATCAGCAAGGATGACGAGGTGCTGGAGCTTGGCTGCGGGACAGCCTCGACCGCGCTGCTGCTGGCCCCGTATGCCAAGCGTTATCACGGGACTGATATCGCGCAAGGCATGATTGATGTCGGCAACCGCAAGATCACCGAAGAGGATGTTGATAATCTGACATTGGAGGCTTGCGATGTCGCCACCGCGACGCGGGATCAGCAATATGACGTGGTGCTGGCCTTTAACCTGTTGCACCTGTTGCCAGAGGCTGAGGCCGATCTGGGGCGGATTGCCCGGGCGGTAAAGCCTGGTGGTTTGTTCATCTCAAAGACGACATGCAAACCTAAGGGGTTTGGCAGTCTGAAATACCGGATGATCATGCTGGTGCTGCCGCTGATGCAAATGCTTGGCAAAGCGCCCTTTGTCAAAATGCGGCGCATTGAAGAGTTGGAGAAGATGATCACAGGGCAGGGGTTTCGCATCGTTGAGACCGGCAATCATCCGGTCAATCCGCCCTCGCGTTACATCGTGGCGCGCAAAACCTGATGGAAAACGAAAGGGCGCCGCTGAGGCGCCCTTTGCTGAATACCCGTCTTGGTATGTGATCAGCCGGTGCTGTCAGAGCCGGATTTCGAGCCGCCAGACGCACCGCTGACAGCTTTACCGCCAGACTTCAGCGGATCATCATTGCGCTGAACCGAGCCTTCGAAATGTGCACCGCTTTCGATGGCGATGGTCTTGTGGACGATATCGCCCTCGACCCGCGCGGTGGATGTCAGGCGAACCTTCAGACCGCGAACGCGCCCGATCACCCGGCCGGTCACGACCACATCGTCGGCAACGACTTCGCCCTTAACAGTAGCGTTTTCGCCGATGGTCAGCATATGCGCCTCAACATCGCCTTCCACCATACCTTCGACTTGTACATCGCCGGAGGTGGTCACAGTGCCTTTGATATTCAGATCAGAGGACAGGATTGACGGCACCGGCTTTGCTTTGGGTGTGGTCGGCGCGCTGGAACCGCTGTCCGACGATTTCGACGGCGGGCTGGATGGCGGGGGCGTTCCCGGCTTAGACTTGTCACTTGAACTGCCGGATGCGGGTTCGTCAGGTTTGTTTTTAGAAAACATCTCTCGCTGCCTTTATATATGTCATTGGGTTGACCGGTTTGCCGCTGAGGCGCACCTCATAGTGCAAATGCACGCCGGTACTCCGGCCTGTATTCCCCATATCGCCGATATGGTCGCCGCGTGCAATCCGGTCACCAACCTTGACGTGGATTTTATTCAGATGAGCATAGACTGTCTCAAAGCCGAACTGGTGACGAATTTTGATCTGATTGCCATAGCCACGTTGGCGGCTGGCAAACACAACGACACCGTCAGCGGTCGAATAGATAGGCGTGCCGCGGCCTGCCGCCAGATCGATGCCATTATGGGAACGAATACCGCCGGTGATCGGGTCGCGCCGCCCGCCGAAGCTAGAGGTAAAGCGATGTGCAGACCGAACCGGCATTGTAAACGGGATCTTGCTGGCTGCGATCCGCATGGAGTTCATCCGATCCATGCCCTTCACAACCGAACCGAACCGCGTAGACAGTTCCGGGTCGAAGCCCTTTGTGCCCATGGTCAACGGGGTCAGCGGGCCGCCCTGGCCGACGCTTGTCGGCTGAACTGCTGAAACCAGTGTGTTCACATCGAGGCCAGAGCGTTCGAACATGGCTTCAAGTGGCTTGAACGACATCTCTACCGCGTCCTCAAGCTCTGCTATCATGCGTTCCTGACGTTCCGCATTGATCTGCATCGACAGTTCGAGCGAGGCGATCTGTGTCTCCATCACTGCCATTTCCTGAAGCGCCTCGTCGCGCTCGCGGGCGGTAGAGCCCAGCGTGGTTGAGATAACATTCAGCGTATCGGCCAGTTCGCCAGCTTCGCGCACCTTTTCGACGCTGTCTGCCATATCGTCGATTGCACTGGCCAATTCCGTAGATTCGGCAGTGGCTTCGTTCCGTTCAAGCGTTGCAACAACCAATTGATCGCGCAGCGCATTGATCGAGGCGCGCAATTCCTGGCGGTCACGTAGGCTGGTATGCAGGTCGCCCTGCAATGCGGTTATCTGGTCCAGGGATTTCTGAAACCGTGCCCGGGCTTCTATAGCCGCAGCGGATTCGCTGTCACGTTCGCTGGCAAGGGTCGCTATGCGTGCCTGATAGGCTTCGTGCAGTGCGTTGGTGCTGGCCCCGTCATTTACCGGGTTGACCATCGACATCACAAAAAATGCGCTTGAAATCGTCGTCCAGCCCACAATGCAAAGCGCGCCCGTGGCCCAAAGTGCCTGGCGTAGAGGCGACAGATGGATCTGGCGTGTGTGACCTTTGGCAGAGATAGTGATCGTACGACCATGAAGTTGGCTTTGGTCGCTGAGATCGGATTTGTCGTTCATACGTCTTTTTAACCCGTTGTTCGCATGACGCATCAGCCAAAGCCGATCCGCCGAACTCCCCCACTCAGCGATGCCTAAAGCAGCACCTGCCTAGGTGCAACCACGCGATCGCGTGACCGATATCTGAGGCGAAATCTGGCAGATTCTCGCCGATTCGTGAAAGGTTTTTCTGGGATCAGGTGCACATATAAAGGTTTATGAATGCTAACCTTTCCTCAGATGTCGTCGATTTCGCTGAGACGACATTGAGGGCGCAAATCGGTCATATCCGACCGACGGCACAGCCGCGTGCCTTCGGTCATCACCGCAGAACTGGCCGCGATACAGCCATCCTGCAAGGCCCGGTCCCGGTCTGCACCAGAGGCCAGCGCCAGAACAAGCGCCCCGACAAAGCTGTCGCCCGCACCCACAGCACTGATCACCGGCACATCTGCAGCAGTGCAGTGCAGGGCGCGATCAGCATCGACCAGAACGCTGCCCTCGGCACCGCGGGCCATGATGACGATCTCGGCTGTATCCTGTTCGACAAGGCGGCGCGCAAAGCGGGCGGTGTTCTGGCGTGTCGGCAGGGGATGGCCAGCCAGTTCAACGGCCTCAGCATTATCCATACGCAAAAGATATGGGGTCACAGTCTGATCTGCGACCAGCGCCTCAAGCGCCGAGCCAGAGGTATCTATGACCAGCTTTACGTCGCGCTGCAGCAGCGCAGCGGCCAGCCGGGCCGGGAAGGTTGCAGAAATTCCAGGGGGCTGACTGCCTGATAGAACGACGATGCTACCTGATGGGGCCAGATCTGTGGTGCGGTTCATCAGCCGTGTTATGTCATCCTCGGCCCATTCCGGTCCGGGCAGCACAAAGCGATATTGCTCGCCTGTGCTGCTATCTGTGACGGCTAGGCTTTCGCGGGTGTCACCGGGGGCGTCAAAGCAATGAACCTCGATCCCCTCGGCCTGCAACAACTCGACCAGCCGCGCTCCGTTTGCGCCCCCTGCCGCAACCAGCGCACTTGCTGGTCCACCCAGAATGCGAATGGCGCGCGCAACATTGATCCCGCCGCCACCCGGGGCAACTTCGGGCGCTGCACAACGCAGCTTTGGCCCGGCTGTGACCTTCGGCGCATAGGTCGACAGATCGATGGACGGGTTCAGCGTCAGTGTCAGGATATCGCGCATTGGGGACCTGCGGTCGTCTAACGGTTCGTTCGCAAGATGCTCAGAGCCGAGGCTGAAAGGCAACGGCTAAAGACCAAGGTTTTATCCTCGTGCATCGGTGTCATGTTTTGGGAGGATGGCGCGCCGCATGGCGATATCGCCACGCGGCACTGCCACTAGAGCATGTGTTGATAGCTTGAGGGTATATAACGAAAGCCATCGCCCTCGCTGGCCACATAGCCCAAACCGGGAAAGGGCATGTGGTAGCCGATAAACGGGATACGCTCAGCAGCCAACATGCCAAAGACCTTGCGACGGGCTGCGGCGGCAGCGGTTTTGTCCATGTCAAACCCGACCTCCCAATCGGGATAGGCCAGGGACCAGACATAGTGATTGGCGATGTCACCCGCGATCAGCAACTGCTCGCCGAAGTCATCGACCAGATACGTCATATGACCGGGCGTATGACCAAAGGCGGCCATGGCGGTAATGCCTGTTGCGACTTCATCGCCGTCATTGATGAAGGTCATCTTTTCGCGGATCGGGCGAACCTTGGCCTCATATCCCTGATTTTCAGCCTTTGACCAGTGATTATCCTCAGCCGCGCCACAGATATAGGTGGCGTTTGGATAGGTGACGGCTCCGTCCAGGTTCAAGCCCGAAATGTGGTCACCATGCATATGGGTCAGAACCACTTTGTCGATCTGATCCGGGGTGTATCCGGCTGCGGCCAATGCGCTGACCAGCCCCGGCCCATAGCCGGTATCGAACAGCACCAGTTCCTCGCCATTGTTCACCAGCGTCGGGGTAAAGAAAAACTGCGTCACCGTGGTGGGGATCAGGGCGGCGTCAGATACCGCGGCGAATTCCTCCTCGGAGACATTGAGACCGAAAATCGATTGTGGGCTCTCGACGGGTTGGGTCGAATCGAGCAGGGTGACGACATCGAACTCCCCAACCTGAAAGCGGTTGAAACTGGGCGTGCTGGCGCCCATGATCGGTGCCTTGGCGCGGGCAGCCCCTGCGCTAAGGCCAGCAACGGGCAGCATCGCCCCGCCCAGCAGGGCTTTGCGACGGGATAGCAACAACTTTGACATGGCGAACCTTCCCCCTGTGATATCATTGCGATGAACTATGCGGGGACAGATAGCGCGTGTCCAGCATGGGTCCAGAGGTGAATTTGGACTTAAAACCCGGGGCAGGACCCGCTAGAACCCGTCGAAACATCACCGGAGTTCGCATGACCGTCACCCGTTTCGCCCCGTCGCCCACAGGTTTGCTGCATGTCGGCAACCTGCGCCCTGCGCTTTTGAACTGGATGATCGCGCGCAAGGCGGGCGGCACCTTCATACTGCGTATCGACGACACCGACGCGGAGCGGTCAAAGCAGGAATATATAGATGCTATCCGCGAGGACCTGACCTGGCTGGGCCTGACCTGGGACCGGGAGGAGCATCAGTCCAAGCGACTTGATCGCTATGCCTCCGCAGCGGATCGGTTGCGCGCCGATGGTCGGCTTTACGAGGCATTTGAAACCCCGCAGGAACTGGCGCTTAAACGCCGCAGTCAACTGAACCGTGGCAAGCCGCCGGTTTATGACCGTGCCGCGCTGGCGCTCAGTGATGCAGAAAAGGATGCCTTGCGGGCGGAACGCGGCGGCCATTGGCGGTTCCTGCTGGATCAGGAACGGGTGGCCTGGCAGGACGGTATTCAGGGGGATGTGTCGATTGATGCGGCCTCGGTCTCGGACCCGGTGCTGATCCGGGGGGACGGGCAGGTGCTTTATACCTTGGCATCTGTGGTCGATGATATGGAGATGGGGATCACTCATGTGGTGCGCGGCGCGGATCATATCACCAACACAGCAACTCAGGTTCAGATGATCGGGGCATTGGGCGGGGATGCGCCGGTTTTTGCACATCATTCCTTGCTGACCGGCCCGGAAGGGGAAGCTCTGTCAAAGCGCCTCGGCACCCTTTCGCTACGCGATCTGCGCGAAAAGGGGCTTGAGCCTTTGGCCATTCTGTCGCTGCTGGCGCGCCTGGGCACCAGCCAGCCGGTTGTGCCCTGTGCCAGCCATGCCGAGTTAATCGACGGTTTTGACCTGTCCAGTTTCGGCACCGCACCGACCCGGTTGAACCCAGATGACTTTGCGCCTTTGTCGGCCAAGCTGGTACATTCTATGCCGACCGAGCAGGTGGCCGACCGGCTGTCTTCCCTCGGTATTCCCGCCGAGGTTCAGGTGAAATTCTGGCCAACGGTGCGCGAAAACCTGCAAATGGTGGAAGGCGCCGCGATGTGGTGGGCGATCTGCCAAGAGGGTGCTGTGCCGCTGGTGGATGATGAAGACCGCGCGTTTGTCGATCAGGCGCTCGACCTTCTGCCCCCGCAGCCTTGGACTGAAACAAGCTGGGCCGATTGGACCACCGAAGTCAAAGCGGCCACCGGGCGCAAGGGCGGCGCACTGTTCCGACCCTTACGCAAGGCCTTGACCGGGCAGGGGCAGGGGCCAGAGATGGCTGCGCTTATGCCTTTGATGCAAGGGTCAGTCAGGAAATAAACGGAGACCGCCTAGCGCGGTGAGCCAAAGAACTGCACTGCATAGACCCGGTTGCCGCGCGCGGACACGCCGATACCAACCTCACGCGCCTTGCGTGACAGCAGATTGCGACGGTGTCCGGCGGAATTCATCCAGCTTTCGACAAACAGGCTGGCCAATTGGTTGCTATCTGCGCGGTGGCTGCGATACGCGATGTTCTCGGCCAACCACTTGTAGCGATAGCCAACCTTGCGGGCCCGATCCGAGATCGACGTGCCATCAGCATTGTGGCTGAAGCGGCCCGAGCGTGCCAAAACCTGTGAATATCCCGCGGCTGCCTTCCGCAAAGCCGGAGACGGGCGCAATGCTGGTAGCCCCTTCTGGCGGCGCACGGCATTGGTCTGCTGCAGAATAAGATTTTCCACATTCGCAGCCGCCTGAGCCGGGGAAATGGTCAGACAGGCAAAGCTGCCAAGAATAAGGCTTCGGCGATTGATCACAGGGGGCCCCTCAGTATCGTTCTAGTTCCGTTGCCCCCGCTGGAATGTCATACTAATCGTAGAAATTTGGCAATGGTATGACGCGGAATTCACGGAAAACGGCAATATTGCGCCCTGCGGATCATAGATTTCGGGTGATCGAACATTTCTGAGGGGATATATTGCACCTATGCCCGGACGTTTCTTTCTGACCACCCCACTGAAGGCGTTGGCCCAAGGGTTTGACGCAACCTGTGATCTTGTGGACCCCGGCCCGCGCCCGGATGCCGCACCGGGTGAGAATGTTGCCGCACTGATCGCCGCGCCGCGCCAGATGATGCAGATGCGCTGGGGCATGATCATGAGCGGCCGGCGTAACGCCCGCGGGCGGCCGGTGATGGAGACCGTTGTGAACGCCCGCAGCGAGACCCTGTTTGGCAAGTCTGCCTTCGAGGGCGTTCAGCGCTGCGTGCTGCCGGTCAATGGCTGGTATGAATGGACCGGCGAAAAACGCCTTAAGACCCGGTGCGTATATTTGCCAAGGATCAACCGGTTCTGGCCTTTGCTGCTATCTACGATATCTGGGATGGCCCGGGCGGGGTTCGTGTGCCGCAACTCGCAACCGTCACCTGCGCCCCGAACACGGACCTCAAGGATATACATCACCGTATGCCGGCACTTTTGTTTGAAAATGCGCTGGATGATTGGCTCAAAGGCACTGAGGAGGCGGCCCAGGCCGTTTTGCAGACTGCCCCCAATGGCCTGCTGACAATCGAGCAGGCCACAGAGTTCCCGGGCTAACTACGGATCAGCCGCGAATACTTTGCCCCCTCAAGGGAGGCACCGACAATCAGGCCGCGCTGACCATAGATCAGCTGTACAACCGGTTGACTGACAGATGTGGTCGAGGCCCCGAAATTCACCCCTTCCTCAAAAGCGGCAGCTTCCGCATCGATGCCAAGTTCCCAACCATCGGTCGAGCGGAATTTCGCCAATGCGCTCGGTGTCATGAAGAACAGCGCCTGGGCAAAGGTCTGCACACCCAACTGCAGCCCAACCGCAGCGGCGGCCATGGAGTAATACTCCACCGTTGCATCACCGATCTGCAGCGCGCCCTCTCCGTAGGCACCGGAAACCAGAAAACCGCCTTCCAGGATGCGCGGAATGATCAGGACGCCCGCAGCTCTGCCGCTCAGCTCCTGCGCGCCAGGAACACTGCGATACAACAGGTTTTTTGAGGCAGCGACATCGCTATTTATCGCTGCGGCTGAGGGGGTGTTGATGCTGCCGCATGCTGCGGTACCCGCCGCACCAGCCACCAGAAATACACGTCTGTTCAGAGGGGTCATGCTCGGATCCTTTGTTACCGTTGGGCCTCTTCACCGGTCATGCGCCGGTGTTGAGTATAAACTAGCACGCAGTGCGGCAGAGGTCACGTGTTGGCATGGGAGGTAGGGCTTGGTAAGCCCGGTCAATGAACAAGAAGGGGAACGCGGTGACCAAACTGGGATCGGTCGTGGTGACCAACCTGCATCGACGCTTTACCGGGGTTTCAGCAACGGTGGCGGCGCTGGTTCCAATCCAGCGGCGCGATATGGACATAACGCTGGTGGATAGCGGTAACCTGGATCTGCCGGGAAAGATGTCCTTTTGGAAGGTGCTATGCGCCGGTTGGACGCCCGCGCCTGACGGATGGCGCGTCTGGCACGCCCGGCGCGATATTGAAATGCTGGCCGGACTGTTCCTGCGCCATGTGCTGCGGCAACGCTGGAAACTGCTGTTTACATCAGCGGCCCCGAAACGTCATGGCTGGTTTCTGCGTTTTGTCATGAACCGGATGGATGCAATTGTCGCTACCTCCGCCCGATCGGCGGCGTTTCTTGACTGGCACAGCCGGATTGTCCCGCATGGTGTGGATACCGATTGGTTTTCACCGCCAAAGGATAAACTGACCGCATTTATTGATAGCGGTTTACCCGGACGCTATGGCATTGGCTGTTTCGGACGGATACGGCCCTCGAAAGGCACCCATACTTTTGTGGAGGCGATGATTGAGCTGCTGCCCGACCATCCCGATTTCACCGCGTTCATCACCGGCTTAAGCTCTGGCACATGGGCGGATTATCAAGTGGAGCTGCAGGAGAAAATCAAGGGGGCAGGACTGCAGGACCGTATTGTTTTCCTCGGTGATCTAAACCGGGAGGAGGTCCGCACCTGGTACCGCCGATGCCTGATCTGCGTCGCGGCCTCTGAACGCGAGGGCTTCGGTTTGACGCCGATGGAAGCCATGGCTTCCGGCGCTGTCGTAGTAACCTCGGGCGCTGGTTATTGGCCAGAACTGATGGCGCCCGAAACTGGTGGCGCGATGTTTGACACAGGCAATGCCGCATCGCTGGTGACAGCTCTGCGCCCTTATCTCGACACACCTGAGGCAACCGCAATGGTCGGTGAAAAAGCCAGGGCGTTGATGGTTGGCGAACATTCTATCGACGTAGAGGCGGCGGCATTGAATGAGATTTATCGCGCCCTCGCATCTGATAACCTTACCTCAACGTAGAAGAAAACGGCCCGTTCGGGCCATGCCTCCGGCGGGGATATTTGTGGAACAATGAAGGAGAGGAATGGCTCTTTAAAGCGTTTCGGGATAAACCTGAGACAAAGGATTATCCCGAAACGCGGTGATAAGCCTATATGGCGTACGCGTTTCGATTTTATGTAATGTCTCAAGGTAAACTCGAAACGCTTTAGCCTTCATTGTTCCACAAATATCCGCTCCCGGCAGGGCCACCCCGGAGGGGGTCGCCGGCAGGCTCGGGCCGAAGGCCACTGACTGTCTTGCCGCCGAAAGGCGGCTCAGTTTTTAGCAACTCTGCCACGTGCAGGGCGAAATAGGTCAGGATGCCGGCACAGCCTGCGCGTTTGAAGGCCAGTAGGCTTTCCAGTGCGGCAGCATCGCCGTTCAGCCAGCCGCGCTCGGCCGCGCTAGCGATCATCGCGTATTCGCCAGAGACCTGATAAGCGAAGGTTGGTGGACCAAGTTCCCGCGATACGCGGCTGCAGATGTCAAGATAAGGCAGGCCAGGTTTGATCATGACCATATCCGCCCCCTCGGCCAGATCGCGGGCGACCTCTCGCAGGGCCTCATCACTGTTTCCGGGGTCTAGTTGATAGGTTTTTTTGTTACCTTTCAGGGCCCCGCTAGCGCCGACGGCATCGCGGAATGGGCCATAGAAGGCAGACGCGTATTTTGCCGCGTAGCTCATGATGGCTGTATCGTGAAATCCCTTGCGTTCCAGCGCCTGCCGGATCACACCGATGCGGCCATCCATCATGTCGGATGGTCCCAAAATGTCCGCGCCTGCCTCGGCCTGGGCCAGAGCCTGTTTTTCCAGTGCTACCAGTGTTTCGTCATTCAGCACTACGCCATTGCGCATCAGTCCATCATGACCGTCAGAGTTATACGGGTCAAGCGCGACATCTAGCATAATTCCCAGCTCTGGCACTGCCTGTTTGATTTCGCGCGTTGCTGTGTTGACCAAATTGTCCGGATTCCAGGCCTCTTGCGCTTGGGGGCTTTTCTTTGACGGATCTGTGTAAGGAAACAGAGCGATGCAGGGAATGCCGAGATCAGCGGCTAGTTTCGCGGCGCTCAGGGCCCGGTCGATACTGAGACGAGAGACACCGGGCATAGAGGCAATAGGCTCTTCGATATTGTCGCCATCCCGAACGAAGATTGGCCAGATCAGATCGGCGGTCGAAAGCTGCGTTTCCTGCACAAGGTCGCGTATCCAGCTCGTGCGGCGCAACCGGCGACCGCGGATCAGCGGATATGGTCCGGTGGCTTGTGTCATCTGGGCACCTCCATTTCGGTCCGTCTTGGCATGCTGGTGCCAAAGGCTCAACCGGATTTGACGGATTTGCATTGCATAACCGCAGGAATGGGTTAGGTCACTAGAACCCGCATCTGACCCCGACGACAGGCCTGAGATTGCAGACGACGCTTTTTTGTCCAATTTGCCAAGCTAAGGATCGCCACAATGGATGAGCTATTTATCCTAGTGCGGTTCGACAGCCTTTGGTCGATCTGGTTCTGGTTTGCCCATGTGGTTTGCTGGTCTTTGGTCGGGCATTTCCCGTTAGCGGTGCCCTATGACATGGTTACGCTGGCCAATCGCGAAAACAACGAAGCAAGCGAGGCGGCCATCAAATGCGATGCGATGATCGATGCATCTGTATGGCGTATGGTAACGCTGTTTCGTCGATATGGGGTCATGATCACACTGATCTGGTTTTTTCTGCTTTCGACCCTTACTACACTTGGGCTTTGGTTCGATATGGAATTGGCAGAAGCAGTGGCGACGATCCTTGGTCCACTGACCCTTGTCTACGCCACATCTGTTCATACAGCGTTTCGCATTGAACGAACCGGAGCCAGAGGAGCGGAAGCGCGCGGATTGTTACGACGGCAGCGGTTGATCTCACAATTTATCGGTTTTTTCGCAATCAGCATTACGGCAGCCTTGGCAATCTATTATGTCGTCTCCCGGTTTTCTATGTTCTGAGAGGGCGTTATGGATGAGGGTCTGATCAGTGGCGCCCCGGAGGGGTTTGATGCCCGTGTCGTTGCAGCCCGCGTGGCGGCGGCCAAGGGACCGGTCCTTTGGGTCGTGCGTGATGCCGCACGTCTGGCTGCAAGTCGCGATGCGCTTGAATTCTTTGCCCCGGACCTTCCCGTGCTGGAGTTTCCGGCCTGGGATTGCGTGGCCTATGACCGAACGTCGCCTTCGCCGGATGTAACAGCGCGGCGTGTTGCGACCCTTGCCGCGCTGGCAGGGGGCTTTGACCGACCATCGGTTGTTTTGACAACCCTGAATGCGCTGGTTCAACGCGTCCCGCCGGCGGATATGATTGCGGGAAACAGCTTCTCGGCGCGGGTCGGGGAACGGGTCGACATTGATGGCTTGCGCAACTTTCTAGTCTGCACCGGTTTCAGCCAATGCGCAACCGCTGTTGATCCAGGTGATTTTGCCATTCGGGGCGGCTTGATCGATATCTATCCGCCGGGCAGTTCGGCGCCCGTGCGGCTCGATTTCTTCGGTGATGTGTTGGACGGCGCGCGCGAATTTGATCCCATGACCCAGCGAACCACCCGCAGTATCAACCGGCTTGATCTGGCCGCAGCGCAGGAGTTTATTCTGGACGAGGCCTCGATCACGCGGTTTCGGCAAAACTATCGCCTTACATTCGGGGCTGCCGGTAATGATGATCCCCTGTACGAGGCGGTCAGCGCAGGTCGTAAGTATCAGGGCATGGAGCATTGGTTGCCCTTCTTTCACGACGGTCTGGACACGCTGCTGGACTATCTGCCGAAGGCTCAAATCCTGCTGGACGACCGTTTTGCGGCCAGTCACGAGGCCCGATGGGACGCGATTTCCGAGCAATACGCCGCACGGCAGGAGGCGATGACAACGCGCAGCGGTCTGGAAACGGTCTACAAACCTGTTGAACCGCAGGCGCTTTACCTTGATCCCGGCGCGCTGGCCAAAGCGATGCAGGGCCATACGATGCGGCAACTGTCGCCATTGCCGCAGCCCAACGGGCCAAACGTCACGGATGCCGGGGGACGGATCGGGCGAAACTTTGCGCCAGAGCGTCAGGCCGAGGATGGCAATCTGTTTGATGCGGTTGCGTCCTACCTGAAAAAACAGCGCTGCGCGGGTCCGGTTTTGGTTGCCAGCTATTCTGCCGGTTCAGCAGAGCGGATGGCGGGGATTCTTGAGGATCACGGTCTTTCGGGGGCCAAAAAGGTTTCGCGTGTGGCCGATCTGGATCCGGATGCGCCGGTGCATGTCACGGTGTGGCCGCTTGAGGCCGGGTTCACGTCAAAAGACCTGACGGTCATCTCGGAGCAGGACATCCTAGGGGATCGCCTGATCCGCGGTGCGCGCAAGCGTCACCGGGCCGAGAATTTCCTGACCGAGGCCAGCAGCCTTTCGGTTGGTGATCTGGTCGTCCATGTCGAACATGGCATCGGACGCTACACCGGTTTGGAAACCGTCACTGCGGCAGGTGCGCCACATGAATGTCTGGCGCTGGAATATGCCGAAGGCGCGCGGCTTTATCTGCCGGTGGAAAACGTCGAACTGCTTAGCCGTTACGGCCATGAAGAGGGGCTGTTGGATCGGCTGGGCGGCGGGGCCTGGCAGGCCAAGAAAGCCAAGCTGAAAGAGCGTATCCGCGATATGGCGGAGCGTCTGATCCGCATTGCGGCAGAACGGGCTTTGCGCGTCGCGCCCAAGCTGACCCCGCCTGATCACCTGTGGGATGAATTCAGCGCTCGGTTTCCCTATGAGGAAACCGATGATCAGTTGAACGCGATTGAGGATGTTCTGGGGGATATGGCCTCGGGCCATCCGATGGATCGGCTGGTCTGCGGCGATGTCGGGTTCGGCAAGACCGAGGTTGCACTGCGTGCGGCCTTTGTCGCGGCGATGTCGGGCACGCAGGTGGCCGTGATCACACCGACCACGTTGCTGACCCGCCAGCATTTCCAATCCTTCGCCGAGAGGTTTCGCGGCCTGCCAGTGAAAGTGCGGCAATTGTCGCGGTTCGTGCCTGCAGCAGAGGCAGAGGAAACCCGCAAGGGGCTGACCGATGGCACGGTGGATATCGTTGTCGGCACCCATGCGCTGCTGGCAAAGTCCATAAAGTTCAACGATCTTGGCCTGCTGATTGTCGATGAAGAGCAAAAGTTCGGCGTCACCCACAAGGAGCGCCTGAAACAGCTGCGGTCCGAGGTGCATGTTCTGACTCTGACTGCCACACCGATCCCGCGCACACTGCAGATGGCGCTGTCTGGTGTGCGCGAGCTGTCTCTGATCGGCACCCCGCCCGTAGACCGGCTGGCGATCCGCACCTATGTCAGCGAGTTTGACACCGTGACCATCCGCGAGGCGCTGCTGCGCGAACATTATCGCGGCGGGCAATCCTTCTTTGTCGTGCCGCGCGTGGCCGATATGGCTGAGATGGAGGAGTTTTTGCGCGAACAGGTGCCCGAGGTCAGCTTTGTGACTGCGCATGGCCAGATGGCGGCCGGTGATCTCGATAAACGGATGAATGCCTTTTATGACGGGGCCTATGACGTTTTGCTGGCCACGACGATCATCGAGAGCGGGCTGGATATTCCTTCGGCCAACACGCTGATCGTGCATCGCGCTGATATGTTCGGTTTGGCGCAGCTTTACCAGATCCGGGGGCGGGTTGGCCGGTCCAAGCTGCGGGCCTATGCCTATTTCACCACGCGGGCCCGTCAGAAACTGACACCGGATGCAGAAAAGCGGCTGCGCGTGCTTGGGTCAATTTCGGAGCTTGGGGCAGGGTTCTCGCTGGCGTCGCAGGATTTGGATCTTCGCGGGGCGGGGAACCTGCTCGGCGAAGAGCAGTCGGGCCAGGTGCGCGAAGTTGGCTATGAACTGTACCAGGACATGCTGGAAGAGGCGATTGCCAAGATGAAGGCCGGCGAGATGGAGGGACTGTCCGAGGCAGACGAAGGCTGGGCGCCCCAGATCAATCTGGGCGTGCCGGTATTGATCCCCGATGATTATGTGCCGGATCTGGATTTGCGGCTGGGCCTCTATCGCCGCCTGTCCTCACTTCATACAAAGGTAGAGTTGGAAGGCTTTGCCGCCGAACTGATCGACCGTTTCGGCAAGCTGCCGAAAGAGGTCAACATGCTGATGAACATCGTGCGGATCAAATCGCTGTGCAAACAGGCCGGTATTGCCAAGCTGGATGGCGGACCAAAGGGGGCTGTGATCCAGTTCCACAAGGACAAGTTTGCCAATCCGGGCGGTTTGGTGGAGTTCATCAAGGCCCAGAAGGGGCAGGCGAAAGTGCGCGACAACAAGGTCGTGGTGCGCCGGGATTGGTCAACGACCAAGGCAAAGGTGCAGGGCGCATATGCGATTGCGCAGGATCTGGCGAAGCTGGCGAAGGTTTAGGGACCGGGTGCTGAGCCGCGCATCGCCGTGCCGACGGGACGGCGATGCGCGGCGGCCTTCGGCCTTGATTCCGCGCTGAAATCGGCTGGGGTTATGGGGACTTACAGGGTAAGCGGTGCTTAGCCCCCACCTTTCTTGTGTGCGCCTGATCTGCGATTCCCTTCTCTCATAGTTTTGAAGGGAGTTTCTATATGGAGCCTACGGCAGAGTTTTTACGAAGGGTTCCGCGCGGACCGGATGGCAAGCGCCGGTGGCCGATAGAGTTGAAGGCACGTGACCTGCCCCCCGAGGCTCCCTCATTCATAACGAGAGTCTGCGGGTCTGGTTTTCATATTCGTTGGTTTCGTTTTGGGCAAGCGCGCCGGGCGCGGAGCCCTCAAATTGCTCAAGC
>NZ_JBTLNE010000070.1:0-16483 GCF_054457435.1 Halovulum sp. GXIMD14793
TCTTTGATCATCCCAATGATTTGGACTTCCGTGAAACGGCTCTTTCGCATTCGTTTGCTCCTTCAAAAGGTTGAGCAAACTCTACATCAGAACGAGGGAAGTTTCGGGGGGCAGGTCAGTCTCTGTTTCAAGAAACACCCGCCTATGCGCGGTCCGACCTTTTAGAGAAGCGGAGGGATTTGATGGAAAGGTGGTGTGAATATGTCGAAAATCAGAAATGAGTCTGACTTGCCAACAAATGAACCAATGCTCTTGGACCAGTCATTGGTGGACTTCGTGGAAAGTTCAGGAACGGTGTTGCTTGAAATAACCAACTGCTTGTCTTTGTTTTTGGAGTTCGATGTTCAAGAAAAGCATGGGTTGGTGCCTGCTGCACTCATCTTCAACCCTCTTGCCTCTGACTGTGCGATCTGGATTGACCACGGGAAAACATACGGGAAAGCCAGAACCAAGAATGCCATTGAAAAATTATCCGAAGTTAAAGGCTGGCTTGAGAACAACAATGTGGAAGATTTACCAGAGCAGCAAGTTGCAATTGTTAAGACAAGGCTTCGTGAACACTCTGGACCGCTCTTCCACCTCGTATCTGACAGTGTCCATTCCTACAGTCGCGTTCACATTCTGGATTCAGTCGACCTCTTGTTGGACCACTTGACTGACTGCCTGCGAGCTGAAAAAGGACACCGCGGAAACTATAGAGCATTTCGCACGGCGGTGGCGCTCCGGGCAATATTTGAATCATACGGAAATCTGAAAGTTACTGCTGGTGACACGGCAGATGGTTTGCCAAGCGGAAAATTCTGCACCTGTTTGGAAAAGATATTCATGCTCACATCATTATCGACTGGTTTTAGGCACTATGCCGACGAGGCAAAGAAGCTCTCGTCTGATACAGCCTTGCTTAAAAACATGAAGCGGGAGCTGATAGAAGTGCCCATGCGAATAGCCGCATCCAGCTATTGAAAAGTTTCCCTGAATCTCTTTGACGACATGTGATCACCGTTCGTTTCTAATCGTTTTCAGTCAATTCACTGAAACGAGGCACACATGGCCAAAGTAATCTTCGAACCCGACCGCATCTACGACGACACCGATGACGAACTTGACCTCATCGCAACGCGCCACAAGCGCGCTCAGTGGCGACATCGACGTGTCGGCCCTGCATTTATGAAATTTGGCCGTCGCGTGAAATATCACGGGGCCGACCTCAATGCATGGGTAATGGATACCCGTATAGAGACGGCCCCAAACGCATGACCATAAACTGAAAAACCCCGCTTTCGCGGGGCCTTGATCAGTTGGTCTTCGCACTTCCATCATAGATCAAAGTTCCCGTTCAAGCAATCTGAAAACTTGAAAACGCCCTCTGCTATCAGTGTGGGTGCATGGGAAAGTAATGCTCATGAGCAGGATGAAATTTACAAAAATTGGCACTGCCTTTCACGACAATCCAAAATGGCGACAGCTTGAAGGTGAGCGTGACGCACGCCTTGCATTTTGGGGAGTAATTACGGGAAGTCGCATCAACTATACGGGCTTCTACTACTGCCGTTTGGGGGCCTTTGCATCAGACAATATGTTCGCTGAAGAAGAGATTTTGACTCTATTCGAGACTCTGCAAAACCATGGGCTAATCGAATATGACAACTCCACCGGATGGATTCGAGTGGTTGGTTGGTATTACGGCGAATATGCCCCACAAAACAAAAGTGAAACAACGCGTAGGGCAAATTTTTTCCTTACTGAAGATCTGCCCAAGACGCCGATCACCAACAATACAATTGCTGAGTTTGTTGTCGGTACATTGCGACGTGCAGCCTGCATTGATCCAGGCAGTCATCACCCAGTTGAAATCTATTCAAAGTTATTCCAAAGCGATTCATGTCGCGAAACATGTGCTGCATGGAACGGGTCGTCTCTTCGCCCTGCGTTTGCGGCACAATCGCCTCGAGGATCCAGAATATCCACGATGCTGGTTCACCATACACGGCACCCGTGTAGTTCCCGTCTGCGTCAGTTTCCCAACGTGTCTGGGGCACATGAGTGAACACAAAAGGGGCGTGTTCCTGCAAAATTGCCAGCGCCTGTTCGTTCAGGAAGGCGACGTTATAGGCGTGCTGCACCATAAATGGGTGATCAGGAACAGCGGCATTCAGCTCTTCCATGGTCGGATAGCGACCCTCTTCGAACTGATGCGGGGACCAGCCTCCGATCGCCTTTAGCCAGTTCCGCACCGACAGCACCGATTGACCTGCGGCTGCCATCGGTGGACTATGCGGCATGAAGAAGTCGTCTGATCCTATCTCTCTCCCCGATCATGTTGCTGGGTCTGGCACGCTCGACCGGCTTGTTGAACACGCCCGCGACTATGCAAGGGCATCGACGGCGGAAAACACTAACAAGGCTTATGCGGCAGACTGGGCACATTTTTCCCGGTGGTGCCGGATGAAGGGAATAGATCCCTTGCCCGCTTCGGCGCAGGTGGTTGGACTTTATCTGACTGATCTGGCGGCACCTGGCGACGGAAGCCCAGGCCTGTCCGTCTCGACCATCGAACGACGTCTTTCGGGTCTGGTCTGGACCTATGCGCAACGCGGGATGGTGCTGGACCGCAAGGATGCGCATATCGCCACCATCCTAGCCGGGATCCGCCGCAAGCATGCCCGCCCGCCTGCGCAGAAAGAGGCGATCCTGACCCTGAACGCGAAAACCGGCTGGCGCGAGGTTGAGATCGGGCGTGGATCATCTGAACAGACCTGCCCGGTTCATGCGCTGTCGCAATGGCTGCAATTTGCAAAGATTGATTTTGGCCCGGTCTTTGTGCGCACCTCCCGCGACGGGAAACGCGCCTTACCCGACCGTTTGTCCGACAAGCATGTCGCCCGTCTTATCAAGCAAACCGTGCTGAAAAGCGGCATCCGCACCGACTTGACCGAGAAAGATCGCCTTGCGCTGTTTTCCGGCCATTCCTTGCGTGCGGGTCTGGCCAGTTCGGCCGAGGTTGATGAGCGATATGTTCAAAAGCAGCTTGGCCACGCATCGGCGGAGATGACCCGCCGCTATCAACGCCGCCGTGATCGGTTCCGGGTCAACCTGACCAAAGCTGCCGGGCTTTGATACCGCAAATTAACTGGCTTATACAGGCATTGTGCGCGCAATCCCGCCGATATTTCGGCCCTCAAAACAGCTCTCATCACAAACTGTTGAACACATCAACAATTCGGCATACCAACAGCGCGCATCGTTCCACTAGGACCAATGCGAATATCAGTAAATACTCCACAGGAGCTAACATGAAGAAGCTTATGATCGTTACCGCAGCTTTGGCCGCGATGACCGCCCCGACTTTTGCTGAAGACTGTACCAATGAAACACTTCAGGCAAAAGCGATGGAAGTCAGCACGAAGATGCAGGAAATGGCTGCGACTGACCCAGCAAAAATTGCTGCGTTGACTCCAAAGCTTCAGGAAGCTGCAACCCGTTTCCAGGACGGCAGCAACCTTGAGGAAGCCTGCGCGTATTACGATGAGATCCTGGCCGAAATGGCCGAATAACTTGCATTGCAAGCTAGCAAATTGAAGGGCCCATTCGGGCCTTTCTTTTTTTTGTGCGTGCCAAACCGGACAAGGGTTTATGTCTAGTGGCAATTGTAGCGTAAGGACCGGAAAAACTGGTTTAGAAAATCAGGGCAACACAGAGATAGAGAAACTCATCTCGAGGCGCTATGATCCCAGCAACGCGCGGTTGGGCTGACCGTGCTCTGGGCATAGCGACAAGGGGAATTTCCACGATGTTTAGTAATCTGACCTCATTCTACGACAAGCCGGTCCGTGACTTTAAGACCAAAGGCGACGTGACTGATTTTGCGGGTACTGCGGTGCGCCTGCGCTGCAGCTATGACGAGCCGCACACCGTGTTGTCGCTCTTGGGTGAGTTACTGGAACAGCCGGGCATCGAACAGTTGGAAGCGCTGATTTTCGGGGTCTGGATGGAGAACGGTGAATCGTATGATGTCAGCCCTGATCCTGCGATCGAACTGTTGGTTGCGCAGAAGCACAAGCTGCCCAATCTCATGGCGCTTTTCGTTGGCGATATCATAAGCGAGGAAAACGAGGTTTCCTGGATCGCACAGGGGGATATGTCGCCGCTTTGGGCAGCGTTCCCAAAGCTGGAGCAGTTTCGTGCCCGCGGCGGCAACGGGCTGAAACTTGGAAAGATCATCCATTCCAACCTGTCCAGCGTGATCATCGAGACCGGCGGCATGAACAAGCGCACCGTTCAGGAGATGATGGAAGCGCAGGCACCGCTGACCCATCTGGAGTTGTGGCTGGGCGACGAAGGTTATGGGGATACGACCAATCTGTCGGACTTTGATCCGTTGTTTGAGGGTGAAGTCTTTCCGGAGCTGAGGTCGCTATACCTGAACAACAGCAACTATCAGAATGATCTGGCCCGCGCGGCTGCCAACTCCGTCGTGGTGGATCGTCTGCAGGTGCTTGGCTTGTCCATGGGCGAGCTGTCGGATGACGGTGGTCAGGCGCTGTTGGATTCTGATCGGCTGAGCCATCTGCAAAAGCTGGATCTGACGTTTCACTTCCTGTCCAAGGACATGCAGGCCGCCCTGAAGGCAGCTTATCCCCAGGTGGTTCTGGATGACGCACAGGTGCCTGACGAATGGAACGGCGAGCAGCATCTTTATGTCGCCGTATCGGAGTGACCGCAGGCCGGATCATCGTGCTGGGCGCGGGTGCCGGGCGCAGGTTTGAGGCATTTGAAGCTGCGGTCCGGCGGGCTGGGGTGTCGGATGTCGTGCCCGTTATCTATGGACAGCGACCGACGCTGCGGGCCGGGGACTGGCTGCGGTTCGATTCTCCCGATGAAAGTGCTGCGGCGATGCAGGCTGTTTATGATGCCGGGGCGGGCAGGGCTGCGGAACAGGGGTTTCCATTGCCGGACAGTGTTCTTGGATCATCCGCGCAGCTGGCGTTCGGGCTGCAGGCATTGCAGCGCGATGCCATGCAACCGGGTATTTGCGTGACCGCCAGCCCGGATGAGATCGCGTTGTGTTATGACAAGACAGCCTGTGCCGCCCATTTGAAGACGCGTGGCATCCCGGTACCTCAGGTTTTTGCCGCGCCTGCCTGCTTTGACGAATTGATGGCGCTTTTGCGGGTGGAGAAGCGGCTGTTTCTCAAACAACGCTACGGGGCAGGGGCCACCGGGACGATTGCGCTTATGGCTGGCCCCAGGGGGCAGGTTATCGGGCATACGGCAATGATCCTGAATGACGCTGATCCCCGATATGGCAAGCGGGTCCAAAAGGTCGACGATCACACCACCCTGCGAAAGATGTTTGATCTGTTGCAGCCCTTGGGCCTGCATGTGGAGCGCTGGATACCCAAAGCAGGCCTCGACGGGCGAAGCTGTGATCTGCGGATCGTTGCCATCCGTAACGCGCCGCCCTTTGCGGTTTTGCGCCTCAGCCGCAGTCCCATCACCAATCTGCATCTGGATGCGATGCGCGCCGAGGCAGAGGCCTTGTTCAGCCTGATGGATGCGGCACAGGTCGAAGCGATATGGGAAACCGTGCGCAAGGTTCAGGCCGCGTTTCCCGGCAGTCTTTCGGTGGCGCCGGATATCGCGGTGCGCGCAGATCTGCGCAGCCATGTCGTGCTGGAGGTCAACGCGTTTGGCGATCATATCCGGCGGATGACAATAGACGGACGGACGCCTCAGGACTGGCAGGTTCGGCAAATGCTGGCAGAGATGTCTCATGCAGCTTGACGCCCGGGCCTGTCTGAATACGCATGATGTCGTGTTTCTGACCCTCGACAGTTTGCGCTATGACGTGGCGGCTGAGGCCATGGCTGACGGTCACACGCCGGTTCTTGCTCGCGCCCTGGGCCAGTGGGAGCATCGCCACAGCCCGGCCAGCTTTACCTATGCGGCGCATCAGGCGTTCTTTGCCGGGTTCCTGCCGACACCTGCTGATCCGGCACGGGCGGGGGAAGAACGGCTTTTTGCGGTGCGTTTTGCTGGCAGCAAAAGCGTCGGGCCGAAGACGTTGGAGTTTGATGCGGCTGATATTGTCACCGGTTTTGCCGATGCGGGTTATCAAACAGTTTGCATTGGTGGCACTGGCTTTTTCAACAAGCAGACACCGCTTGGCCGTACCCTGCCTGATCTTTTTGCCGAAAGCTGGTGGTCACCGGCCATGGGGGTGGTCAATCCCCGCTCGCAGGACCATCAGGTGGCCAAGGCGTTTGACTGTCTGACCGCGGCTGATCGCTCGGTTTTCCTGTTCATGAACCTTTCTGCCTGTCACACCCCGCACCACGCTTATCTGCCGGGTGCACATCGCGACAGTGCTAAAAGCCAGGGGGCGGCGCTGAAGGCACTGGACCATGCGCTTGCACCGCTTTTTGCCGCGCTCAGGGGGCCGACACTGCTGGTGGCCTGTTCCGATCATGGCGATGCGTTTGGCGAGGATGGGTATCACGGGCACCGCATCGGGCATTCCAGCGTTTGGGATGTGCCCTTTGGCGCGGCCATTCTGCCGGGGCCATTGCTATGACCCTTCCAGCGGAACTGATCGTCCCCTATCAGGGCTACGCCTATGCCTATCCGCATAAATCCGCGTATCGTACGATCACGCCGCCGCTTGCCCTGCGCGATGTCTGGAAAGACGAACCGGCACGGCGGTTCCTTTATGTCCATATCCCGTTTTGCGAAATGCGCTGCGGGTTCTGTAACCTCTTTACGCTTGTGAACCCGGATGAGGATATGGCCACCGCCTATCTGGCTGCCCTGACACGAGAGGCCGAGGTGACGGCGGAGGCTGTCGACGTCACCCGGTCCCCCGTTCAGATGGCCCTTGGTGGCGGCACACCGACCTGGCTGAGTGCGGCGGAGCTTGATCAGCTTTTTGACTTGCTGGACCGGTGTTTTCAGGCCGACCCGCGACATACGCCAACGGCGATTGAGACCTCCCCCAAAACGGCGACGGATGATCGGCTGTCGGTGCTGAAAGCGCGCGGTGTGGAGCGGATCAGCATCGGCGTGCAATCGTTCTTTGAAGCGGAGGCGAAAGCGATGGGGCGGCCCCAGAAAACCGCTGATGTCGAGGCCGCATTGGACCGCATCCGTGCCCATCAGTTCCGCGCGATGAACCTTGATCTGATCTATGGCACGGCGGGCCAGACGCCGGACAGCTTTGTTGCCTCGATCCACCGGGCCATGACTTGGCAGCCCGAAGAGGTTTATCTTTATCCACTTTATGTCCGACCGCGCACCGGGCTTGATGGCCGGGCAGAGGTTTGGGACGAACAGCGCCTTGCCCTTTATCGCAGTGGGCGCGATGCGCTGTTGGCGGACGGGTATACGCAGATTTCCATGCGTCATTTCCGCAAGGGTCCTGATCTTGGTGGCGAATATACCTGTCAGGAAGACGGGATGATTGGCCTTGGACCGGGCGCACGATCCTATACGCGGGACCTGCATTACGCGATGGATTTCGCCGTAAGTCGCAGCGCTGTTCTGGGGGTGCTGAACCGGTATATCGCCAAGGATCGGGCGGCCTTTGGACATGTCGATCATGGCATCCGGCTGACACGGGCGGAGCAGGCCCGCCGGTATCTGCTGAAATCACTGCTGCATCAAGAAGGGTTGGACCCCGCCCGGTTCAGGGCACGCTTCGGCACAGATCCGTATCAAGCCTTCCCCGAACTGGCGGTGCTGGAAGACACTGGCCTGATGTCCCGTGGGCCGGTCTTGCGTCTGACCCCTGCGGGCGTCGAACGATCCGATGCGATTGGTCCGTGGCTTTACTCCCCAAGTATCACAGAGCGGATGGAGGCCTTTGCCCCGGCATGAAATCTCCACTAGCCATCCTGTGGCGCGGCAGCCTGTCCAGTTGCAACTATGGCTGTTCCTATTGTCCCTTTGCCAAAACTAAAGACAGCAAAGAGGCGCTGGCCCGGGATCGCGCCGCATTGGAGCGGTTCACCGACTGGGTGGCCGGGCAGGACCAGGAGATTTCGGTGCTTTTCACCCCATGGGGCGAGGCATTGGTGCGGGGGTACTATCGCAGGGCGATGACAAGGTTGTCGCTTATGCCCCATGTGCCGACAGTCGCGATCCAGACGAATTTCTCCTGCAGCACCGATTGGTTGAAGGACGGGGATCTGAGGGCGCTCGCGTTTTGGATCACATACCACCCGACCGAGATTGCGCGGGAAAAGTTCGTCGCCAAGATCAGCGCGCTTCAGGATCTGGGCGCGCGCTACAGCGTGGGTATCGTTGGCGATCCCACCCAACTGGCCGAGATTGAGGCATTGAAAGCCGACCTACCAGACGAAACCTATCTTTGGGTCAATGCCATGACAGGCAAAGCCATCCGCTATGACCCTGAACAGATCGCGCGGCTTGTGGCGGTGGATCCGTTGTTTCGCCTTAACCTAAGGCCGCATCGTAGCAAGGGGCGTGCCTGTTTCGCAGGGGAAAGCGTAATTTCAGTTGCTGCGGATGGGACGGCAACGCGGTGTCATTTCATCAAGACGCCGATCGGCAATATCTATGATCCGGATTTCGATCAGGCGCTAAAGCCGCGCGATTGCGCCGCTGCCTATTGCCGCTGCCATATCGGATACTCGCATCTCAAGGACCTGGATCTACGCACCGTTTTCGGTGACGGGTTTTTGGAACGCCGCGCGCCATCCGGCGCGTTCTTAGAGCACCCCCCGAAAACCTGAAACAGCGTGATCTTATCGTCAGCCAGCCAAAGCTGCATCCGCACTGATCACGTCATTGCCGCGCCGAAAGCCGACATGGGCATAGCCATCCGGCAGAGTGCCGATACCCGTTCCGGTGATATCTATCCAGGAGGTGACCTTTAGCCCCGCAGGCAATTTTGTTATTCCGCTGCACCCGTTCAGATCCAGCCCGGCAACCTCCCCCAGATTGTCGGGAAGGCGCGTTAGGCCAGTGCAGTTCTGCAGGCTAAGGATGCCGCCCTGTATACGCAGATTATCGGGCAGTTGCTTAAGCGCGTCACAGTCATCCAGCTTCAGAAAGGTTACCTGCATGCCCCCCGGCAGCTGCTGCAATGCGGTGCAGCCGGACAGGTCAACTGACGGGATTGTCAGCCCGTCGGGCAGGTCTGTCAGATCTTTGCAGTTTGTCAGTCGCAACCTGAACCGAATGGTGATGTCATCAGGCAGTGTTTTGATCCGACTTCCCGCACCGTCAAGG
The DNA here is from genome assembly GCF_054457435.1 of Halovulum sp. GXIMD14793. Classification (NCBI taxonomy): domain Bacteria; kingdom Pseudomonadati; phylum Pseudomonadota; class Alphaproteobacteria; order Rhodobacterales; family Paracoccaceae; genus Halovulum; species Halovulum sp. GXIMD14793. The sequence continues at coordinate 9,250 of NZ_JBTLNE010000070.1, forward strand.
TAATCGCAGACCATCCCGGGCGCGACGGATGTGGTCGCTTCGGGCAGCCGGACAGAGTGCTGATCGGTGACCGCCTCCTGCACGACGGATTTCTTTACACCGGGCACATTGGTTTTGTCGGACGTTTGATCCGACGTCGCCTGGGGCGATGCGGCCCCGGTAAACGCAGATACGAGGCGGGAAAAAAGTGACATTTGCAGACCTCCGGTTTGGGGCGATCAAGGCACAGACTGGTCGCAGGATCAACCGGCGATGATATATGTTGAGACGCGCGGCGCACTATGGCAAGCATACATCGAACTTTATAGATTGATTGTCCCATGTCCGATGAAATAGCACCGCTTGTCTCCCGGCTTTCGAATGTCATTGATCTCGCCAGCGCCAAGCTGGTGGAGCGTCGCCTGCTGTTTGAACTGGTTGTTCTGGGCCTGATCACGCGTGAGCATGTTCTGTTTATCGGCCCGCCGGGCACCGGCAAATCCGCAGCGGTGAAATCCGCGGCCGAGCAGTTTCAGGGCCGCTATTTCGAATATCTGATCGGCCGGTTCACCGAACCCAGTGAACTGTTCGGGGCGCTGGACCTTGCGGCCCTGAAAGACGGCGAAGTGCGTCCCGTTACGCAAAACATGCTGCCCGAAGCTAACATCGCGTTTCTGGATGAGATCTTTCTTGGCTCAACCGCGATCCTGAACACATTGCTGGGGGTTCTGAACGAACGCACCTACCGGCGCGGCACTTTTGAGCGGCAGGTGCCGCTTTGGTCCTGTGTTGCGGCCTCGAACGCGCTGCCCGAGGACCCGATGCTGCAAGCCTTTGCCGACCGGTTTCTGCTGACCTCATTCATTGAACCGGTGAGCGAGGAAAATCTGACCGCCCTGCTGCGGGCCGGTTGGGCGCAGGCGCAGACAGAGCTTGGCGCGGATGCAGAGGCTGGTAACAACCCGCTTTCGGCGGCCAACCTTGAGGTGCTGACGCAGGCTGCCGGGCAGGTCGATCTGTCTGATGTGCTGGAAGCCTATGCCCATATCCTGCGAAAGCTGCGTGTCGGGGGTCTGGCGTTGTCGGACCGGCGTCTGGTGAAAGGCCAAAAGCTGATTGCGGCAGCAGCGTTGCTGGCCGGGCGGCAAAAGGCGGGCATCGCCGATCTGTGGCCCGTTGTTTACATGGTGCAGGATCAGGGGCTGCAGACCGAGGTCAAGGATTTGCTGACGGCAGAACTGGCCAAAGGCGAAAATGCCCTGTTGTCCGAAAGTGTGCGTCAAAGCAGCTTTGGCCCGCAGGCGCTGGCCGGTGAATTGGTTCAGTATGGCCAGAAGCTGTTGCAGGAAAAGCCGACAATGCCCTCCGACCCGGCCTTTGAGGTGTGGCAGGTCAAACTGGAATCCCTGCTGATCCGCATTGATGCGGGCTTTGCCGAAGAAGGCATGCCGGAAAGTCTTGAGCTTCTGAAAACCGGGCTGATGGCCTCTGTCTCGCACGAGACTCCGCAACCAGATCCAAGCTGATGCCCGCCTTTGCGCTGCGGTCCGCCCCCCCAACTCAGCCTGTTGTCGGGCTGATTGCGCATGGCCCGCAAGTGGGCGTTCTGTGCGAAAAGCTGGTAGGGCGCAGCGGATTGATGGTGGTCATGGGCGAAAGCTGGTTGGCGGCCTTTTCGGAGAAAGCCGAGGCCAACCTGCCGTGGATGCCGGAGCCGCCAACCTATCTCTATCAACTCGCGCCCAAGCTTTTGTGCCAGGTGGGTCTGGAACCAGATGTACCAAAACCGCTGATCCCGTCCTTGGTCAAGCACCTTGCGTCTGAGGGTCTTGTCGCCCTGACCGAAGGTCCGACGCTTTGGGATTTCAGCGCTGTGCGGCCCTTGACCACCACCAATCTGGAGGCAATTGCATGAGCGCCCTGCCGCGTCTTTATGCGCGCTTTCTGCCGCTGTTTGCCCAGATGGATTTGCCACTGCGCAGCGCGTTGGAGGGGATGCTGACCGCGTTTGCAACAGTGCCGCCACCCTATGCCGTTGATGAACGTCAGCCGGAGGGCGAATTTGTTGGCTTTGACGGGATCGAAAACCGGGGTCGGTTGTCCAACCTGCTGGAAAGTGAATGGCTGCTGCGCGAACTGGACCCGGATGACTTTGCCCGCCGCGTTGCCGAAAGCGAGGTCATGTTCCGCCGGGTTGAGTTCAAGGGCACCGGCACCAAGGATGTGCTGGCCGTTGTTCTGGATAGCGGCCCCTGGATGCTGGGCCGCAACCGCATCGTGGCGCTGGCCGCGTTGTTCTATCTGGCTGTGCGCGCGGATCGGCTGGGGGCGATGCTGATCTGGACCGTCCCGGCACAGGCGAAAGGCTGGTCCGAGGATCTGACCCCTGCCAATATCCGCACCTTTCTTGGGCGTGTTCTGCAGGGTGCACTGCCGCCCGATGCACTGGAGAATACCCTTGCGCAACTGGAAAAAGGCCCTCGGGAGTGCTGGTATGTCGGGGCAACACAAACCGCTGAATTGACAGAGCATCCCGATGTGACCGGCAGCATTCTGTTGCACACACCTTATGGTGCAGAGCAATCCGAAGTGCATGTTGTCAGCCGGGGTCGCCGGTCCAAACTTGCGATTGCCCTTGCGGACGAAGCCGACACCGTTGCCGCCCTGCGCAGGCCCTTCGTGCCGGAACGCAAACGCAAGGTGCAGATAGCGCCGGATGTGGCCGGTCTGTCCGCGCATCCGTTCCATCGGGGCTGGCTGTTGGACCGTTTCAATCAGGCTGTGTTGATACGCTATCCTGACGGCGTGTTGTGGCGGTCGCTGAAGGGCAGTGCCAAGGCCATTTGGTTTGCCTGCCCGAAAAACCGCACCCTGCTGGGGGTTCAGCCCCAGCCCGGCGGCGAGATCGCATTTCTTATGGGCAACATCGGAACCGAGGTGGAGCTGGTTACCTATGATGTCCAAAACGCCAAGCCCGATCCCGTTACACGCCGGAAAGGAGACCTGCCAGCAGCCGTCGAAAAGCAACCTGACAGCGCCATGGGCAATTTGCACATAACGATTGGCAAGGGATGTTTGCTGATTGCGGCGGATGGAACAAAGTATCAGGTCGCCTTTGATGACGCTGCTCCGCCACCATCGGATGTGGATCGGGCCGTGTTCAGCAATGGGGTCTACCTTGTTGAGGAAACCGGTGGCGCGCTGAGGGTCACAAACCCCAAACGCGGCACGCTGGCGCGTGTCACACTGCCGTCGGAGTATCAGGCCGTGTCTGAAGCCCTGCGCCGGATCGTGTTTTCGCCCGACAGCAAGGCGGTAACACTGACCATGGATGACCGCATGCACACCGTGCTTGAAGGCTCGGAAATCATAGATTTCAAGCTGGAAAAAATGATCCTGCTCAACTTCTCCCATAGTGGTAAGGCAATGGCCTGGAGCCCGGAAGAAAACAGCCTTGTGAATTTTCGCCTTCATAACGCTGAGGTGAAAATCGACAGTAAGAAAGCTTGTGGCACACCCATCACAGCGACACCGCGCTATTGTCCGCTGACAATAACCACCTTTGCCATGAACACGGACGGAGACGGCAATCCGGAGCGTTTTGTTCCGATTGAAACGCAGCGCGGCTGGAAAGATACAAAGGCTTTTGACATCCCTCAGGCCGTGGAAAAGGCGGTGACGATATGGCTTTGAAGCTCAAAAAAAGCCCGCTGCCTGAACGGATCACACCTCCTCAACCCTTGCGCGAATGGATCTGGACAAAGCCCGGATCCTATCAGGGTGTCTTGGCCAGTTCCGAGACCGCCCTTTTGCCATTGCTGATCCATCCAGGGCGTGTCCTGCGTCTTTTTGACGGAGGGTTTTGCCTGTTCTTTGAACAGCCCGTTCAACTTGACCCGGCCGATATCGCAGCCGTCCCTTTGCGGCGGATCGGGCCAGAAACCTATGCCAGCTATGACATTGATCAGGGCCCGGCCCACAGCCTTTCCGTCATTCACCAGGGCGAACCCCATGTTCTAAGCCTAAAGGGTGCAGAGCCGGTTGATCCGATCATCTTCTGGGATTTCTCGGCTGTGCCGCTCGTGCAGGGCACCCCGCCGCCTGCGTCACAAGCGGCTATCCCGTCCATAAAGAAAGCCAACAAAGACACGCAACCGGAATTAAACTGCAGTCTGAAAGCCATTGCGCAATCACCTGAGGTTTTTGAGAATGTTCAAAGGAATATCAGTAAGGCTAAAGACTCAAGATTTGGCTTTTTTGCCCGCGCCTCGGGCGATACCGCGCTGCGTCTGATGGCGACTCTGTCGCTGATCATCATCTATATCTTTATCATAATTAGCTCCCTCAGCCTGGGGGCAGGCATCGGGCCGCTTGGCGTGATCTTGGCGATGGTTTTTCTTGGCTGGTTCTTTGGCTTCTTCGGCCGCGGGACAAGGGCGGTAGGGTCCAAGGACGGGTATGGGGCCGCAGGGACCGCTGCGCAACCGCAGCGCGGCCTGTTGGATGGGTTGCGCGGGCTGGCACTTTGGAACACGTCGCTGGGCAACAATCTGCGTCGTCAAATCCAGCGCCATCTCGATGAAGTCAGCAACATGATCGACCGGGGCGATATTGATCGCGCCCTGAAACGTGCACTGTCCATTGCCGAAAGTGAGGAACGCAAGGAACGGCGCCGCAATCCGTTGATGACCTCGCTGCCCAAACCCCGGGCGACCCTGGATTTCGACCTGAACCGCAATGAGGGGGATACGGTTGCCTTACCGGGGGATTGGGGCTTTGCAGAACTGCGGCAAAAATACGTTAAGCTGGCCGAGGATCTGTCTGCCCAGGGCGATCATCGCCGCGCAGCCTATATCTATTCGGAACTTTTGCAGCAGGTTAATCTGGCCATTGCTGAGCTTGAGAAGATCAAGGCCTATGAAGATGCTGCAAAGCTGGCGACAGCCCGCAAACAACCCGGTCAGGTGCTGGCGCGTCTTTGGTATTTGGCTGGAAAAAAGGACATCGCCCTGCTGGTCGCGCGCCGATACGGCTGCATGCAGACATTTGCCGAGGTTTCCGAGAATGACCCTGAATTTGCGGCCTTTGTGCGCACGCACTGGGTCGAAGACCTGATCGCAGAGGGTGACTTGCCCCGAGCTGTTCAGGAAAGCGCGGATAACCCCCGTCTGGCAGAACTGCATCTGCGGGTGTTGGCAAACGCAATTGGTAACGGCCATCTGGGCACCCACCCGGTGCTGGAACGCGCGGTGCAATCGCTGCCCTGGCATATTGATGCACTCAACTCCAGACAAACCGGCGACAGTGTGGGTGATCAGGTTGCCGCAGCGATCTATGACGGGATCAGCCAGCCCGATGCGGGAGAGATCCGACAAAAGCTGAAGACCGCAGCAGAACGTATGGAAAACGACAACCCCCGAAAACCCGCGCTTGCAGATGCGCTGATCCGAGCATCGCTGGCATATGACGGCAATACGCCATATGCGATCCACGTCAAGAATCTGCGCAACTTCGCCAATATATGCGGATGCAACGCACTGGCCGAGGACTTGCGTCAAATCCACCGGGCCGCGCCCGACAAAGCACCGCAAACCACCACCTTCCCATTGCCCCGGTCTGGAAGCGCGCCATGGACCATGGCTGCGGCTTTGGCGGGTGGCGCGACCTTATTGGGTGCGCCAACGGGTGAGTTGACTTTCGTCGACCCGACCGGGGCCAAGCGCTGGACAGATCATCTGCCTGATCTTGTCGGTCTGGTTCCCGTGGCATCGGGTCGGCTGGTGCTGTTGGTTCAGGGCAGGGACGAGATCCGACGTATCTCCGTGTTGGATACCGCACGTCGCACATATCGGTCGCTTGGATCGACCAAGATGCTTGGTTGGAGCAACTATGCCGGGGATGGTATCTGGCAAGTTCAGACACCGACGGCCATTGGCGCGCTGGACCTGACCAAGCTGCTGGACAGCGAGTCCAGCTTTGAATTGCTTTGGTCCATCACACAGACCGTCCCGGTCAAAGTATTGGCGTTTCATACCTATGGTGTTTTTGCTGAGTGGCTGACACAACGCATCGACCGCGATGGTCCGGGTTTGATGGAGCGTTGGCAGCTCAATCGGTCATTCCAGCATCTTCATGTCTGGTTGGAATCCGAAAGCGCCGGGAAAAAGCTGACGCAATCGCCGCATGTCTGGCGGGTCGATGACCTGATCGTGCAAGATCCATCAAGTGTTCAGCTTGAAAAAACGCCCTTCTATGGCCCTCAATCCACCTATGAGAACGAGCGTGATCTGTCTGCCAAGATTAAATCAAGCGTGGCCGCCCGCAAGACATACACCAATGTCACCTCAATACCGCCGGGCGGGGCCTGCGCGCTGGAAATGCCCGGCTCCGAGGAAAACGCAATCGAGTTAAGGGGACGCACGTCCGAGATGTTTGCCTGCCTCAAGGGTCACGAGATCATTGCTCAGTCTGCCACGAAAGATCAGGAACATCTGGTTGTCCTGACAAAAAGCGGGCTGCTTGTGCTGTGCAACTTCAAAACGATGAGCGCGCTTGCAGTCTGATGTCCCAAGGCGATTTGGAAAAGGCCCGGACGCTATCGCCTAGAGGTCGTGTTTTCGAAAGAACGCGGTCGCTTTTTCCAGACAGATGTCCCAGGCTGGTTCGGAACCCAACAATATGTGGTTCCGGCTGTTAAGCGGAACGAACTCTGCGTTTGGAATACCTGCTGTAATTTTGCCTGATCTAAGCTAATGCGTTGATCATCTTTTGAATGGAACACGATGGTCGGGGCCTGAACCTTGGTCAGGCTATCACGGACATCAATATCGCCAAAAGCATCCAGAAATCTGAAGGCGTTCTCGGGCGATGTCGTCTGCCGCTGAAATTCGTTGAACCAGTCAAGCTCTTCGGGTTTTGCGTCGGGCATGAATGTCTGAGAAAATATCTGGCGGCAGGCCGGGTTCGGCGTGCCCCAGCCCAAACGGGTCAGGGTCATCACCGCTTCGCGCCGCTCTTTTTCTTCGAGAGATGAACCGATGCGCCAGCCCGTTGCATAGCCAGAGATCAGAACCAATCCGGAAACACGCTCGGGATGGCGCGCGGCGTATTCGACAGAAACGGCACAGCCCTGAGATATAGCGAGGTAGATCAGCTTTGTCGCGGCCTCGTCGGTGGGAAATGAGCCCCGCGTCTTGATCGATTTCCGGATCACGCGGTTCAGGCTTTCGATGGCATTGGTCGTGTAGATGATCTT
>NZ_JBTLNE010000071.1:0-14761 GCF_054457435.1 Halovulum sp. GXIMD14793
GCTCCCGAATATCCAGTGATAGCGATTTGCCCATGTTCCACCTCCAAATATAGTGAATCACAAAATCCGCATCGTGGGAATCCCACCGATTCAGATTTCAAGGACGGCGCTCTAGTGGGTCGTTTTCGACACAGAGCGGACGTCCTCTGCGACGTTCGCCAAGCTCAGAACTCCGGAAAGTGGGCCAGTCTTTGACTGTGAGGATCAAATTCATCTGAATTTTCAAGGGGAAATTTTGGCTCCGGCGGTAGGATTCGAACCTACGACCAATTGATTAACAGTCAACTGCTCTACCACTGAGCTACGCCGGAACGGGGTCATCATCAGGACGACAGCGCTGCATATAGCAAAGCGGGAATCCGGCGTCCAGCGGAAATCTTTGTCAGGGCTGCACGCGGTATCTTGGCACTTCACCAGCCTGCCCCAAAGGTTCCACGACACCGCGCGTTTGCAGGTCTGCCAGATGGGCGGCAACATTGCGGGCGGCGGCAGGGTGCAACTGTTTGGGGACATCATGATAGAGCGTTTGGGTCAGTTCTGGAATGCTGGCGGGGCCATCCTGAAGGGCGGTCAGGATCTGCGCTTCGCGCTCTTGCCTATGTGCCTTCAGCGCCCGCACGCGCTCCGGCCCCTCTGCGATGGCCGGGCCGTGACCCGGGAAATAGCGCCGTTGCGGCAGCGCTGCGAGGCGATCAAGAGAGGCCATGTAATCCGACACCGACCCTTCGGGCGGCGAAATGAAAGTCGAGGCCCAGCCCATCACATGATCACCGGTAAAGACGGCATCCCCTGCCTCCCACACAAAACTGATGTGATCGAGCAGATGACCCGGTGTTGCCACCACATCCAACTGCCAATCGGCGCTTTTGATCGTATCGCCCTCCCGCAGCCCGGTATCGGGGCGAAAGCTCGGGACTATCCCTTCCCCGCCCTCACCGCTGACCGGCCAGTCCGGGGGATACGCCGCCAGGACCGGTGCCCCTGTTTTTGCGGCCAGTTCATGCGCCAGGCTGCAATGGTCAATATGTGCATGGGTCACCAGAATATGGGTGATCCTGCCGCCCGAGGGGACCGCGCCCAAAACCGCTGCCAGATGCGCCGCTTCCTTGGGACCCGGGTCAATCACGGCGATTTCGGACCGGCCCAGAAGGTAGGTACAGGTCCCGGAATAGGTCATCGGACTGGGGTTCGGGGCGACCAGACGGATCAATCCATCCGGGAACAGGGCAGCGTCATCCATATATCTCTCCTTGCCTGACCGGCGACCGGATCATAAAGCTGGGCCACTATGGATTGGAACCTGTTCAAACGCTACCTGCCCCGCTCTTTGTTTTCGCGTGCGGCCCTGATTGTCATCGTTCCGGTGATCGTTCTGCAGATGGTGGTCACCATCGTTTTCATTCAGCGGCATTTCGAAGGGGTCACGCGGCAGATGACTCAGAACATCGCCCGTGAGATGGCCGTGGCGCAGCAGGTGATCAAGACCTCGCCAACAGCTGCGATTGCGCAATTGCGGCTGAACAATCTGTCGATCCCCCTGTCGATCTATTTCGATCTGGACCCTTCAGGCGATCTGCCATCGGACAATACCCGGCAGTGGTACGATCTGTCAGGCCGGGCCCTGATTTCCGAGATGCAGGCGCTTTTGGGGGCGCAGCTTGCGGTTAATCTGGTGCGCGACTGGCGGCAGGTCGATGTCTATCTTCAGACAGACAAGGGGCTACTTTATGCCCGTATTCCAAGGGTTCGGGTGACGGCCTCGAACCCGCATCAGTTGTTGGTTCTTATGGCGGTCTCTTCGCTGGTATTGGTGCTGATCGCCGTGGGCTTTTTGCGCAATCAGGTCAAGCCGATACTTCAACTGGCTGATGCCTCGGAAGAGTTTGGCAAAGGCCGGTCCATGTCTTTCCGCCCCACCGGTGCCGAGGAAGTGCGCCGCGCGGGCAGTTCCTTTTTGTCGATGCGTCAAAGGATTGAGCGCCATCTGGAGCAACGCACTCTGATGTTGTCCGGCGTCAGCCATGATCTGCGCACGCCCCTGACCCGGATGAAACTGGCGCTGGCACTGATGGACGAAGACGGCAACACCGCCGAGGTGAACCGCGATGTTGCGGATATGGAGCGGATGCTGGACGAATTTCTGGCCTTTGCCCGCGGTGATCAGTCCGAGGAGATAGTCCATGTGCGCCCCGCAGCTCTGGTGCGCGATCTGGCAAACAGGATGCAAAAAGGCGGTGTTGAGACTGAAGCCTGGGTCGAGGGCGAGGAAACCGCCGAGGTCATGCTGCGCGAAAGCGCTGTTCGCCGGTCCTTGCAGAACCTTCTGAATAACGCCGCGCATTATGGAACAAAGGTGCGGATCGGCGTGAAACTTTTGCCCAAGACCTGCGAATTCTGTGTCGAGGATGACGGCCCTGGTATTCCCTCAGAAAACCTGGAGGAAGTCATGCGTCCCTTCGCACGTCTGGACAAATCCCGAAACCAAAACAAAGGCGGCGGCGTAGGTTTGGGCCTGTCGATTACGCAGGATGTCGCGCGCAGCCATGGCGGGGCGCTGGAGCTGGGGCGCAGTGCGACGCTGGGCGGGTTAAGGGCGGTGTTGCGCCTGCCGCGCTGACGCCTCAAGTCAACCGTTTGGCGGGGCGTCATTCCACGCCAATACGATTGGGATAGGAACGTGACATGAGATCAGCCCTCAGAGCCAAGATTATTGCTGTGTGCGATGCGAAGATCGCGCAAAAGGGCGAGAAAGTCGGTCTTTCTTTCTATGCGTTTTTTTGCCAACAAGAACGATGATCCTGAGTTGCTAAAGCGTTTCGAGTTTACCTTGAGACATCACATAAAATCGAAACGCGTACACCATATAGGCTTATCACTGCGTTTCAGGATAATCTTTTGTCTTAGGTTTATCCCGAAACGCTTTAATGGAAGCAGCGGAATGGTGGATCAAAACTCATAAGCTGGATCACTTTGAAAAGGCGGTGAAAATCCGGAACATGGTGGCGTTGGGCGCTTGATCGCGCAGCAGCCGCCACCATGCTGCTGACAGTCATATATAGGTGCGCGCGAATACCCGATCCTGCGGGTCCAGATGGGGGCAGGCGTTGAACAGGGCCAGCCGCAGACGGTCGCCTTCCCAGATGAACCGGTGAACAGATGCATTATGCGTGCACAGGATGACATCCGCCGTTGCCTCGGGTGACAGGTTTAGCGCACGGCGTATGGCGACACCAATCACCCCGCCAGAGGTGACAACCAGCACTGTCTTGCCCGGGTCTAGTGCGTCATCAAGCGCGGCATGAATTCGGGCCTGAAACTCCGCATAGCTTTCCCCTGCCCCGTCCAGTTCTCCGGTTTCCCAGCTCGTTAAGAGCTGCGGGAAAAGCTGTAGAAAATCCGGGCGTCCGCTTGGGGCATCGGTACCGGTTGCGGCCAGATATCGCTTTTCCAGTCCATCGTAGTGGAACTCGTTCAGACGGGGGTCGACCTCCACCTCCGGCAGGGAATGGCGGCTGGCAATGCCAGAGGCGGTTTCGCGGTGGCGGCGCAGGTCGCCGCGCAGAACACGGTCAAACTGCAAGTCATGGGCATTGAAATAGGCACCCAGCCAGTCTGCCTGCTGCAGTCCCAGGGGGCTAAGCCGATCATAATCCTCTGTGCCAAAGGATGCCTGAGCATGGCGGACCAGAACCAGTTCCCCCATTGATGTACCCTCTTTTTCGCTGCTGAATTTCGCCTGAATCGGCGTGTTTGCTCAGGATGCACGCTGCGGATCGCAGCGGCAAGCCCCGGTTTCTAATCCGGTATCAGGGCGGTGCGATCCGGCCCGTTTGCAGGTGCAGGCAGACGGTCGAGAATGGCCTGCACCAGCAGCAATGCCCCCGCATGAGACAAATGGTTGTCGTCACGATAAAGTGGCTTCCCGGCTGAGCTTAAATAGCTGCATTCATCCGATTTGCAAAAAACCTCCGCCGGGTCGATCCAGTGCGAAAAGGCAATGGGCCAGCGTTCGAAATAGTGGGCGATTTGATCCGAGCGGGCCTGCTGTTGGGCCGTTTTCAAGACATGCTTAGAGGGCAAGCTGTACTGCCCGTGCCACCACTGCTGCCGGGCCAAAGCTTTTGGCACATGCAGATGATACTCGGGGACGGGACCGACCACGACAACTGTTTTGTTTTGCCCCTGCAGCAAGGCGGCCGTCGCCACCACCGCACCCGCAAAAACCTTTGGATTGTCTGAAACCCGCCCCGGTCCCCCCTGCCCGTCCGAATATCCAACCGGCACCGTTCCCCACCGCCCACCGGTCAGGAAGTTGCTCCATTCCGCCGCCAGCACAATCGTGTCGATCTCAGGGTCAAAAGCCCCTTGTTCAAGGGCTTGCCGCATCACCGTCTCACACCCTGCGCCCCGGCCCGGCACATCGGTTGCAATCCTCAGCAAAGGCGCGCACCAGCTTTGCGAGACGACCCGCATCGCCTGCCCCCGAGCCTGCAAGATCTGATCCAGCGCGGTTGTCAGATGGCCAGCATGGGAATCGCCGATCAGAAGAACGCTCGGCTGTGCGGTCAGATCCCCGATGAGACAATCCCCCTCGGTCATCCTATCATGGCATGGCATCGCCGATTTCGCAGGGGGCAATGCCACTTGCGGCAGTCGGCCCGGCACCCCGCCGCTTAAATGCAGCGACACACCAACCACCGCCGCCATCCCTGCAACGGCCGCAGAACTGCCAAATACCAATACCCCCCCCCGGCGCTGACGCCAGGGGCGTTCAACAAAGCGCCAGCTAAGCCAGGCCACAAGCACCAAGCCCGGCAGGGCCACAAAGGCCTGCCACATGGGCAATGCACCGAACTGTGCCAGCCGCAGAAACGCAAAGACCGGTTGATGCCACAGGTAAAAGGAGTAGCTGATCAGCCCGATACCGACGAGCCATGGATGCGATAAAGTTCCGGCCACATATCCGCCGGGACGGCAGAAAAGAACGACCAACGCCGTGCCCAGCACAGGCAACAGGGCATTGCGCCCCGGAAACGCATCCGCGCCGCTCAGTGTAAACATGCCAAAACCGATCAGCCCCAGCCCGACAAGCGACAACAGGTCGTTCGGGCGCAATCGGTTACGGATCAGGAACAGCGCACAAAGGCTACCCGCCAGCAACTCCCACGCACGGAACGGCAGCAGGAAATATGCAGCATCAGGCAGATGCCGCGCGCCCCAGTCCGAAAGCAGAAACGACCCACCCGCAGCCAAAGCCAGCCAAAAGGTCAGGTCAGAGCGTCGCCGTAACATCAACAAGACAAGCGGGAAGATAAGATAGAACTGTTCCTCGACCGACAGGCTCCAGACATGCAGCAGCGGCTTTTCATCGGCGGGTCCGGCGAAATAGCCGTTTTCCTGCCAAAACAGGATATTGGCTGCAAACAGCACCGATGCAACAAGGCTTTGGCCGAAATCCTTTAGCTCCCCCGGCAGCATCATGACCCAAGCGAAAGGCAGACAGACCAGCATCATCACGAATAACGCGGGCAGGATGCGTCGAGCCCGCCGCTCCCAAAAATTCAGAAGCGAGAAAGACCCGTCCTGTATTTCGCGCAGAATGATGCTGGTGATCAGATAGCCGGACAGAACGAAGAATACATCGACGCCGATGAAACCGCCGGAGAAGCCCGGGATCCCGGCGTGAAACAGGATGACCGGCACGACCGCGACTGCGCGCAGACCATCAATCTCGGCCCTGTACTGCATCGGTGCCCTGATCCTTTACCTTTTGGCAAGGGCTAGGCGGGCTTGGTTAATAACGGGCTAACGGAGACGAAAAAGGGCGGCGCCAGAAGCACCGCCCTTTTGAAAAATATGCAATCGCAATCAGCGTTTGGAGAACTGGAAGCTCCGGCGGGCCTTGCGCTTACCGTATTTCTTACGCTCAACCACGCGGCTGTCGCGGGTCAGGAACCCGGCGGCTTTTAGGGCCGGACGCAGCGATGGTTCGTACAGCGTCAGCGCCTTGGAGATACCGTGTTTCACAGCACCCGCCTGACCTGACAGGCCGCCACCTTTGACGGTTGCCATCACGTCAAATTCACCTTCGACACCGGCAACGGTGAAGGCCTGGCCAATCACCATCTGCAGAACCGGACGCGCGAAATATTCGTTCATCGGCTTGCCATTAACGGTGACATTGCCCTTGCCCGGCTTGATCCAGACACGCGCAATGGCGTCTTTCCGTTTACCGGTGGCATAGGACCGGCCCAGCTCGTCACGCACCTGCTCTCGCAGGGGGGCTGCCAGCGTATCGGCTTCTGCTGCCGCTGCGGCACCTTCGGTGCCCTCAACAGCGTCTTTCAGATCTTCCAGCGATTTGATGTCGTCGGCCATCATGCGCTCCGTGTGTTCTTGGCGTTCATCGACGCAACGTCGAGAACTTCGGGGTTCTGCGCCTCATGCGCGTGCTCAGCGCCTGCATAGACACGCAGGTTCGACATCTGTTGGCGCGACAGCGGCCCGCCGGGCAGCATCCGCTCAACCGCTTTCAGGACAACACGCTCTGGATGCTTGCCTTCAAGCAGCTCTTCCATGGTGCGTTCCTTGATGCCGCCGGGATGGCCGGTATGCCAGTAGAACTTTTTGTCGGTCCGCTTCTTGCCGGTCAGCTGAACTTTGTCAGCATTGATGACAATCACGTTGTCGCCCATGTCCATATGCGGGGTGAAGGTCGCCTTGTGCTTGCCGCGCAGGCGCATGGCGATGATCGAGGCAAGACGGCCCAGAACGATGCCTTCGGCGTCGATCAGGATCCACTTTTTCTCAATATCCGCTGGTTTTGCGGTATAGGTTTTCATAGCGTTTTCCATCGAGTTTTGATGCGAGGTCGGACCCGCACCGTTCGGATGGGCGGTTTCTAAAGGATTGGCGGGTCAGGTCAAGCGTGATATTGCTGATATTTGCGTTCAATATCAGAACCTTAAAAATAAGGTATAATAATACCCCATCATTTCGATGGTGGAATCGAGTAAGTCAGGCTGGCCTGTGCCACAGGGGTCTCGTGCCCTTCGGAATGGATCAGCACATCCCCGACACATAAAACGCGGCCCAGTTTCAACACCCGCGCCTCGGCCACCAGACGCCCCGGATCCGGTTTCCGCATAAAGTTGACGGAGGCATTGGTGGTCACCGCCAGCGCCTGCGGCCCGATCAGCGACAGTGTCGCGACGTACATGGCGCAATCGGCCAGTTCAAACATCGCCGGGCCGGACACCGTACCGCCCGGACGCAATTGAGCATGCCCGGCCTGCATCGCCAGACAAAGATGTCCCGGGGAAAGCTTCAGCACTTCGAACCGGCCCTCAATTTGCGGGAACTGTTCGCTTAGAAATGCGGAAATCTCCTCAATTGTCATCTTTAGCTGCATTCCCGCACCTTTTCCCGATCGCTATTCTCTGCAACTGTCTTGCGAAATGGTGAGGAGGTAAAGTCATATGTCCGATCCGGTCCTGACACGTAAGGATAAGGGGGCGGTTGCAGTCCTGAAGCTGAACATGCCCGGCACACTGAATGCCCTGTCCGAGGCGATGCTGACCGCCCTGCAGAGCGAATTTGATGCTTTGTCCAAGGATCGCACTATTCGCGCTGTCGTCCTGCACGGGGTCGGCAAGGCCTTTTGCGCCGGTCATGATCTGCGCGAAATGACCGAGGCGCGCAAAGCGGCGGATGGCGGGCGCGCCTATTTTGAAGATCTGTTCAACCGATGTGCCGCGATGATGATGTCTATCCTCCGCCTGCCCCAACCGGTCATCGCCGCCCCGCATGGTGTGGCCGCGGCGGCAGGCTGTCAGTTGGTGGCCACCTGCGATATGGCGGTCGCTGCCCCCGGCACCCGGTTCGGCGTTAACGGGGTGAATATCGGTCTGTTCTGTTCAACACCCATGGTTGCCCTGACCCGCAACATCGGACGCAAGAAAGCGATGGAGATGCTGGTGACCGGTGATTTCATCGACAGTGAGGACGCCCTGCAACTTGGTCTGATCAATCGTATGGCGGACGGGGATCACGTTGCCGCCGCAATGGACCTGGCCGAACAGGTCACCGCCAAGCTGGGCAAAGCCGTCGCGATCGGCAAAGAAGCGTTTTATGTGCAGGCTGAATTAGGGCTATCGGCCGCCTACGAATACACCGGTGCCGTCATGGCCGAGAACATGATGCTGGAAGAGACCCAAGACGGTATCCTCGCCTTCCTCGACAAACGTCGCCCTGATTGGGAGCAATAGTATAAGGGGGACAGCATCCCACCTTACCAATCCCGGTAAAGCCACTATCCGCGCGCAATACGCTGTTCAGGTGGATATAGCGTCACATGGCGGGCGCTGACGATCAGCATAAAGATCAGAACCGCCGTCAACTGGTGCAGGATCGCCAGATGCCAGGGCGAGATATGAACCAGTGTCACAATGCCCAGCAGCACCTGTGCCAGCACAGCCAACATCACCAGACTGACCGAACGGCGCACCGCCTGCAGACCGGAATGGCGCGCCCGCCACCAAAACAACAGCGCAACCAGCGTGACCAGATAGGCACCACACCGATGCACAAACTGGACCGTGCCCGGGTTCTCAAAAAAGTTCCGCCAGACGGGCTCCAGCTCCAGCGGATCAGGTGGCAACCAGCCACCGGCCATCAGCGGCCACTCTGTATAGGTTCGCCCCGCATCAATCCCGGCCACCAATGCGCCTAGCAGGATCTGCACGAACGCCAAGGCTAACAGGATTACGGCCATTCGAGGCAACCCAGCCTCGCGCCGGCGTCTGGCTTGCAGGCGCTCTGCCTCGGTCATGCCCAGTCGCAGATAATGCCAGCCAATCAGGCCCAGGATGACAAACGCCAAACCAAGATGCGCCGCTAACCTGTAGGATGCGACATCAACCCGATCCGCCGTCAGGCCCGAGGCGACCATCCACCAGCCAACCGTTGCCTGAAACCCGCCCAGGATACCAAGCATCAGATATGGGATCGCCGTTCCGCGCGGCAAACGCCCGCGCGCCAGAAACCAAAAGAAGCCAATAGCCCAGACCAAGCCTATGATACGCCCCAGAAACCTGTGGCCCCATTCCCACCAATAGATGAACTTGAACTCATCCAGCGTCATCCGGCTGTTCTGCAACTGAAATTCCGGGGTGGCTTTGTAGTGGCCAAATTCAACCGCCCAGGCCGCGGCACTCATGGGCGGAATGACCCCGGTAACCGGTTTCCATTCGGTGATCGACAGGCCGCTATCGGTAAGGCGGGTCAAACCACCAACGCCAATCATCACAATGACCAACACGAAAAGCGCCATCAGCCAAAGCTGAATCATTCTGCGGGAATCCATTTCTTGGGTCTGCACGGGCGCAGTGGGTTCTGCGGGTTCACTGACCTCTTCAAAAATGCTGCGCTTCTGACTCATGGAACTGCCTCGTTGTCGTTCAGTTCATTTAGGTCGGGCGTCAGCAATGGGCAAGCGGTCAGGACAGCCGCATGACGTCGCAGGCAGAACCGTCCCCCGTGCCGAAACGTACTGCTTTCGTCTGGACCCACCCCCGGATCATCTGCTTAAACGCAGGTAAGTACTGAATGGAGTAGGAATACCCGATGAACAAGCTATCTCTCTCGACGATCCTTGTTGCCCTATGCGGACCTGTGTGCGCCGTAGCCGAGCCGATCGAAAACTATTTCCGTGCGGATCCGTATTCCTGCCGCGACAAAACATATCTGGCCGAGTGGAGCGTCTTTGGCGATACTGCGGATGCCGTTACGCTGAATGTTTTCGTCCGGCGTACAAACCGTAGTAACTTCGACGGCTCAACTTGGAAGCTGCAGGCGTCCGACCTTGAGACGACCGTCGACATCAACGGCAGCAACGGCCGGCCGCTTTATCGGATTTCGGGCATTCTGACAGAAACCCCCGAGGTGATCAGCCTGGATCGCAAGGGAGAGGTGGTTCCGGAATGCGACCAGGTGCTCAAACAGGTCGCTTCCCCAACAGAGCGCTATGCCGATCTTCTTGATCTGCTAAAGACCCCTGCCCCCCAGCCTCGGGACGGCCTGTCGGTCTATCACAAGCTGGAGCAGCTGCCGCCGCTAAAGATGCTTCCCACGCTTGAGCAAAGATCAACAAAAACCGAACTTAAGACCCTTCAGCGTAGTTTCTGGGATAACTATCGTGCGGCAGCGTCAACAACCGAGACGCCAGAGCTGCTGGCTGGTATTGCCGAAGTCTGGCTGACGCGAAAAGACGATAGCAGGCGGAGATGGCACTCGGAAAACGTTTTGCTGGCGCAAAACGCATTCGCAAAGTCCCTGATGTCAAAAGACGAAAGCCCTGCAACGATGCGCGTGACAGAAACAAACCTATTCTGCGCGCGTATTGACCAGATAAGAAATGAATGGGACTGGACAAACTATCTTGAGCTTGCGACCGGACTGCCGGTGGAGTTCTGGACCTCTGAGATCGCAAAGGACTACCTGTCTAAGGTCGAAAACTGCGAGAACAATCGCACGTTTGTCAAAACTCTTTCCGAACGGTGGCCTGAGATCGAAGCCAGGGGTGCAGGATTGAAGCGCCTTGAAGAAGAGCGTGATAAACTGGCTGCGATGGAAGTAACGCTTGACTCTGTAGCGGCCGCAAACTGGCTGCAAACAGACCGAAAGCTGCTCAATGAGCTTCGTGAGGTCGGCGTCCATCACAACGAAGTATCTGAATTTCTTGAACCAACGCTTCAGGAGTTGCGGCAAAAAGCCTACATTGCCTTGTCTGCAGAGCTATCCGCCAATGGTGCGGCGACGGCCCTGAATCTGCCAGCGCAACTTTCATTCTGCCGCGAGCAGAAAGAAAAGCTGCAAAGAGCGTCGGGGTCGGGGCGCGAGCTTCAGAACAAGGTATTCGAAGCGTGCGAAAATGCCATGGCTGGTTTGGTTGAACAGACCGGTTTAAAGATGATCGAAGACGCAAAGCAGAATCTGCTTTCCAGGCCTGGAACACTCTCTGATCTGCTGGAAACAAAGGGCTATGACATTCGCTCCGCCATGCCGCCTTTGCGCCGCGCCTATGGTCCGTTCCAAGGCCCAATGAACACGATCTCAAGGGCATTGAATGCGGCCGAAATCGAAGTCGAAAAATCCTACCGTGACGCCCTTGCGACAGCAACGTCAGAGATCAAGGCCGCAGCGGCAGAGACCGATCCATTGTCGCGAAAGGATGGCCCAATCGATCAGATATGTGGCCAGATCAGCAACCCGGGCCTGATGGCGCAGCGCCTTAGACCGCTCATTAATCAGTGCAACATAGCCTTTGATGAATTGCGTGCGAAGCGGCGGGTGGCTGAATGTGATATGCTCTGGAAGGAATTTGATGTCCCGGCAGAGATACCAGAAGGCCACCTTTATATCCCTTCGATGATGGGCGACCTAAAGAAGACCAGCATTCGCGAATTCCTGTGCGAGGCGGACCGCGAAAATGTCGACCTGAGTGTTTTCGATAACAGCGGTCTGATCTGGTCAGAATATCGCCTTGTTCGCCGCGAGAAAATCCGCGGAACGGAGGTTGTCTTCTCCGTTCGGTTGAACGAACCTGAATCCGACGATGCCGGGTGGACAGTTGATGACCCCGAACTATCGCAAGGCAATCTGGACCCGTCCAAAACCGGTTCCAGTGACGATCTGATAAAATGCGCTATCATACCTCAGGCATGTATTGCGGAGTAATCTGATCGTTTGTCCGATGACCTGGACCAAAAGATAAGCAAAGCGGAAAGGCCGGAACCTGCCCGGCCTTTCTCTAAGGGTGATCGTGATGCCGTGTACCGCGCAATTCGCACCCGCCGGGATGTGCGGGGCCAGTTTTTGCCTGATCCCGTTGCACCCGAACTGCTGCAGCGGTTGCTTATGGCGGCGCATCATGCGCCTTCTGTCGGGTTCATGCAGCCGTGGAACTTCATTGTTATCCGCAACCTGACAGTGAAGACGCGCGTCAAAGCGGCGTTTCAAAAGGCAAATGCTGCGGCGGCAACGATGTTCTCAGGCAACAGGCGAGAGCTGTATTTCGAGTTGAAACTGGCCGGGATTACCGAAGCCCCCGTCAATCTGTGCATTGGCCATGTGCAAAAGCTTTACACGGAACCAGAACTGCAGGCACGCGGATGGGCCAAGCGCCTGCCGCTCGATGAGCTGATCTTTCAGGACAGATGGGACGGTACGGGCGAACGCTAGCTTTTTCGCACCGGATGACGATCCGCCAACGCGCGAAACACCCCATGCAGCGTGCGCACATCAGCATCGGTCAAATCCAGACGATTAATGAGGTTGCGCAGATTTTCCCGCATAGAGGCCGCCCGATCCGGCGGATAATAGTATTTTGCCACATCTAGCCGATCCTCCAGCGCGCGCAGCAGATGATGCACCTCCTCTGCGATGGCCGGGGTGCCGGGATGTGCCTCAACCGTGGTGCCGGTGGCACGCACCCATTCATAGGAAACCAGCAAAACACACTGCGCCAGGTTCAATGAGCCAAAGGCCGGATTGACCGGCACGGTGATCACGGTATGGGCCAGCACGACATCAGCGTTTTCCAGCCCCGCTCGCTCTGGCCCGAACAGAATGCCAACCTTCTGGCCAGCCGCGATCCTTGCATGCGCATCCAGCATCGCCTGCTCAGGTGTCATCACGGCCTTTTCCAGATCGCGCGGGCGCGCTGTCGTCGCATAGACATGGTGCATGTCTCCGACCGCCTCCTCAAGGCTATCGGCCAGCACAACATTGTCCAGAACCCGCGCAGCGCCCGAGGCCATCGCAACCGCGCGTTCATTCGGCCAGCCATCCCGTGGCGATACAATCCGCATCCGGTCCAGCCCGAAATTCCACATCGCGCGGGCCGCCGCCCCGATGTTCTCCCCCATCTGAGGGCGAACAAGCACAATAGCCGGGGCTGGGCCTGAAATAGGTGTTGCGGAATGATCGGTACCGGGCAATGGGATACCCCTCTTTCGTTTTGCTGCGTCTGACTAAAAGCTACGGCACGCAGATGCAATATTCCGGGGCTACAGATTCACTGGCCTCAACGGGTCGTACGATTTCCCTAAGAAAGAAGCGCACGAAAAGGTCAGTCTCTTCTCAAACGCAAAAGAAACACTGAACCCGATATGCCGCGTATCGACCTCAAACAATAGCCCAGCCTCGTGCCCCACTTTCTAAAAGCCAAGTTATACATTCAGAAGATAGAGCACGCCCAAAAGGCCCGTTAGCAGAATTAGCCCCCACGAGCTTAAATTGTTGAATTCATAGGAAGGATGTCGACGAAAGAGAGCATGGAGGCCGACGTGGATGATCGCGAAAATCGCGAGCCCAATCCTTGTCGGTCCGCCTGGATCGCCGTCTCCGCCCAGCAGGAGTATAGAAAACAGAGGAACGTGCAACCAGATGAAAACCTGTTCGCCGCGTCGTTCAGGCAATGAACGCAGAATCGGCAAGACACGCCATTCATGTCGCTTCACTGCATCAAGTTCGTGAGTAAAGAAGGCGCCGACCATCGAATAGTAGAGGATATCCAGCACGACAAAAGGCCTCATGGTTTTCTGGTAAATTCTGATCTGTTCGCCGTTTTCACGGCTGAGCCAACCTTAGCGAATGCACATATCTTCCGCATCTATGCCATCAAATGTCGTTAAATGTGATCTCCTTGGGCGTTTACACCATTGTCTTCTTGCAGTGCCCAGATGCCGCGTAAGCCGGATGTTCAATCTGCAGTTCTGCGGTTATGGTTATCACAGATTGAGGGGGAATACCTTGGCACTTGAGATCATCGGCCCGGGCTTTGGCCGCACCGGGACCAATTCGCTGAAACTGGCGTTGGAGCAATTGGGCTTTGGCCCGTGTCATCATATGTATGAAATCAACCCTGATGCGCCGGATCAGGTCGCTTATTGGGAAGCGATCTCAAAGGGTGAAACACCCGATTGGGATCAGGTCTTTGCCGGTTTCCGCTCTCAACTCGACTGGCCCGGCTGCCACTTTTGGCGTGATCTGCTGATGCATTACTCGAATGCAAAGGTGGTGATGTCTGTGCGCGATGCACAGGGGTGGCTGAAAAGCTTCAAATCGACCATCTTCCCTTATCTTAACTCTACCGCCACACAGGAAGACCCCCTGCGCCAGCGAAAGACCGAGATGACACGCCGAATCATCCGGGATCAGGCTTTTGGCGGGGACCTAAGCGACGATAACCTTTTGCGCGTCTTCAACCGCCATATCACCGAGGTACAGCACACCGTTCCACCAGACCGCTTGTTGACCTTTGATGTGCGCCAAGGCTGGGAGCCTCTTTGCACGTTCCTAAGCGTTCAGGTGCCCGACACACCCTTTCCGCGAACCAACACAACAGCGGAGTTCCGGGATCGTACATCCGTTCCGCTAGATAACTAGCGATGAGCGTCATGCGGCTCTCAAGCAACGGCTTTATTGTATTGTGAAGGTGTAAATTGACATCCGGCGACCCAGGGCTTTCATTCGCGCCGATTTATAACTTGTGGGGAACCAAAAATGGCCGAAGCTAAAAAACGCTCTTTCGCGAAAACTTTCTTTTTACTTTTTATACCTGGTGTAATTATCGCATTCGCCGTGACCTGCCCCCCGAGGCTCCCTCATTCATAACGAGAGTCTGCGGGTCTGGTTTTCATATTCGTTGGTTTCGTTTTGGGCAAGCGCGCCGGGCGCGGAGCCCTCAAATTGCTCAAGC
>NZ_JBTLNE010000072.1:0-14563 GCF_054457435.1 Halovulum sp. GXIMD14793
TGAAGGAATTCAAACGCATCGCAATGAGGGCAGAGAAAACGGATGCCTCCTATGCCGCGATGATCAACCTGTGCGCAGCCATCATAAACTCACGATGAATGTCCACAGACCCTAAAGCGTCATGCGAAAAATCTGAATCATCTAACGCTGCCTGAAATCAAAGATTTCAACGCGTTAGATGATGCCTGATGTCTCAGGTATTTCGTGAGACGCTATAGTGGGCGGCTACAGACATGGGCTGAAAAAGCAGGGATCGGTTTGATCTATATCCAACCCGGCAAGCCTCAGCAGAATGCCTACGTGGAGCGCTACAACAGGACTGTTCGCACCGAATGGCTGGGCCGATACGACTTCGACAGCATTGAGGAGGTGCAAGACCACGCAACGAGATGGCTCTGGACTTACAACAATGAACGACCAAACATGGGCATCGGCGGGATGACCCCGATACAGAAACTGAAAGCAGCTTAAATTCTACTGATGCACCCCTCTAAAAATGGGGGGATTACCCATCGACCTGCGCAGGCGTCGGGGGGCCGCCCCTGCCCTTCGGCTGCTGCGCCATGGCATCCGGCGCCAGTCGTTCATCGGAACGGTTCTGTTGTTGGGGGGCTGCGACGCTGGGGCGTATCTAAGGCGTTCGCATGACGCTTTAAGCCCCGGCCAACCGCCGCAGATAGCTGCCATACGCGTTTTTTTCGTACGGTTCGGCCAGCGCCAGCAACTGCTCCCGTGTGATCCAGCCTTTCTCGAACGCGATTTCTTCTGGGCTGCCCGTCTGCAACCCCTGGCGCTGTTCCATCGTACGCACGAAATTCCCAGCATCCAGCAAGCTGCCATGGGTGCCGGTATCCAGCCAAGCATAGCCGCGTCCGATCCGCTGAACGGTAAGTGATCCGTCATCCAGATAGCTGCGCAACAGATCAACGATCTCCAACTCTCCCCGCGCCGAAGGTTGGATCTGACGCGCGCGTTCCGGCGCGCTGCCGTCCAGATAATAAAGGCCAGTGATGGCATAGTTGGATGCCGGACGCACTGGCTTTTCCTCAATCGACAATACCGTGCCATCAGTGTCA
This sequence comes from Halovulum sp. GXIMD14793, assembly GCF_054457435.1. NCBI lineage: Bacteria > Pseudomonadati > Pseudomonadota > Alphaproteobacteria > Rhodobacterales > Paracoccaceae > Halovulum > Halovulum sp. GXIMD14793. The sequence goes on from NZ_JBTLNE010000072.1 coordinate 1,077, forward strand.
AATCCGACAACGCCATATCGTTCCGGATCAGCGACCTGATAGGCAAACACCGTCCCACCACTTTGTTGACGAGACACCGCAAGCAATCTTTCTCCGAACTTGTCTCCGACAAAGATATTGTCACCCAGAACCATGGCTGATGGCGCACCTGCCAGAAAGTCATCGGCCAGCAGATAGGCCTGGCTTAACCCCTCAGGCTTGTCCTGAACGATATAGGTAAACTGCAGCCCCCACTGGCTGCCATCGCCCAGCAGGCGCTGGAACTGAACCTGATCATGGGGCGTCGTGAGAAGCGCAATCTCGCGGATATCGCCCAGCATTAATACGCTGATCGGGTAATAAATCATCGGTTTGTCATAAATCGGCATCAACTGCTTGGATATCGCAAGTGTGACCGGAAACAACCGGGACCCGGTGCCGCCTGCCAGAACAATGCCTTTACGGTCTGTCATGTGTCACCTTTTTTGTCCGCCAGGCTAAGGCGCAAATCATCCCGCCAGTCTGGGCGAGTCAGGCCGAATGCCGTTTCCAGGCTACGGCAGTCTAATCGCGAATTGGCCGGGCGTTTTGCCGGTGTTGAGAAATCGGCACTTGGGATCGGCGTGACGCTTGTGGGCAGGCCTGCGGTGGCGAATATCGCCTCGGCAAAGGCCGCCCAACTGACATCCGGTGTTCCTGCAAAATGGTACAAACCGGGTGCGCCGCGCCCCTCGACAAGTGCGTTTGCGATGTGGATCAAAGCCTCAGCCAGGGCAGATGCCGGGGTCGGGCCACCGATCTGATCATCTACGACAGACAAATTCGGCCGCTCTGCCCCAAGCCGCAACATGGTGGTGACAAAGTTCCGCCCCTCAACATCATAAACCCAGGAGGTCCGGACAACCGCCGCACGCCCACCGGCAGCCAATGCAGCCAGTTCACCCACCCGCTTGCTGCGACCATAACTGTTGCATGGGGTGGTCGGATTGTCGGGGCACCATGGGTCGGTACCGGTGCCATCAAATACATAGTCGGTCGAGACTGTGACGAAAGGCAAATCACACGCGGCACAAGCTTTTGCCATTTCACCGACCGCATCGCCATTGATACGGGTGGCCAGCGCCTCTTCGGTTTCAGCCTGATCAACAGCGGTGTAGGCGGCAGCGTTTATCACCGCATCACAATCGGTGGTCGCGATCACCTCGGCTGCGGAGTCCGGGGCAGCCAGATCGACGGTGTTTCGTCCCATCGTGACAACGCCCGGATGCTGCGCAAGGGCGCGGGCCAGCTGGCCGGATTTCCCGAAGACCAGAAACCGCCTCATGCCACGCCAAGCCGCTGGCCCACCCCAGCCCGAGACTGCAGCGGCTGCCACCAGCTTTCGTTGGCGATATACCACTCAACAGTTCTACGCAGCCCGTCATCCAGAGGGACCGACGGACGCCATCCCAACTCATCGCGCAGACGGCTGGCGTCGATGGCATAGCGTTGGTCATGCCCGGGCCGGTCGTGGACAAAAGTGATCAGGTTGGCATGCGGGGCTGCATCGGGCCTGACCTCATCCAGGATCGCACATAGCGTCCGGACCAGATCCAGATTGGTGCGCTCACCATCCGCGCCAATATTGTAGGTCCGGCCGGGCTGCCCGTTCTTCAGAACGTGCAGCAAGGCAGCAGCGTGATCCTCCACATGCAGCCAGTCACGGATGTTAGCGCCGGTGCCATAGATTGGAATGGGTCGACCCGCCAGAGCATTCAAAATTGTGACCGGGATCAGCTTTTCAGGAAACTGGAACGGGCCGTAATTGTTCGAACAATTGGTGATCAGCACTGGCAGACCATAGGTTTCAGCCCAGGCACGAACCAGATGGTCCGAAGCTGCCTTTGAGGCTGCATAGGGAGAGTTTGGCGCATAGGGCGTCACCTCAGAGAACCGCCCCTCCTCACCTAGCGAACCAAACACCTCGTCAGTGGAAACGTGGTGAAACCGAAAGGCCTCAGGCCGATCGCGTGCCACCCAATAGGCGCGCGCCGCCTCCAAAAGGATTGCAGTCCCGGTGACATTGGTTCTGACAAACTGCAGCGGACCATCAATAGACCGATCCACATGGCTTTCGGCGGCCAGGTGCAGGATGGCATCGGGCTGGTGCTTGTCCAGTAGCGCCGCCATCACTGGGCCGTCGCATATATCGGCCTTTTCAAACGTGTAATTGGGCGAAGCAGCCACCGAAGCGGTTGCCCCGAAGGTGGCCGCATAGGTCATCGCATCCACATTGATCAGCGAGGTCCCCTCGGCTATCGCCTGGCGCACAACCGCAGAGCCAATGAACCCCGCACCGCCGGTAACCAGCAACCGCATCATCCGCCCCTCTTAGTCGAATGGAGAGGTGAAATCGCAGAAACTTGCAGCGGCGGCATCCTTTTCGGACAGTGTTGCATCAGCGGCAGAAACTCCCCAGTCGATCCCAAGTTCCGGATCGTCGAACCGCAATCTCGCAATCCGGTGCGTAGATATCTGAGCATTTGTAATGCACCTCTGTCTTCGGCACCAGTGTTATGAAGCCATGCAGAAACCCGGCAGGAATGAATATCTGACGTCCGTTTTCCGCGGAAAGCTCGGCCGATACCCATTTGCCATAACTCGAGGAGCCGCGCCGTATATCAACCGCCACATCCAGAATACGGCCTTTGAGCACCCGTACCAGCTTGGCCTGAGCATGCGGCAGCGCCTGCGCGTGCAATCCGCGTACCGTACCCGCTGCACGCGATAGCGATTGGTTGTCCTGAACAAAATCGGCATCAATCCCCGCATCTGCAAGATCACGCCTGTTCCACACCTCACTGAAATACCCTCTGTCATCGGCAAACCGGCGCGGCGTGATGACAACAACGCCTTCAAGGCCAAGGCGTCGGATTTCAGCAAGGGATGTCACAGTTGGACTGCCTAAATGTCAACCGGACGAAGACGCGTGGTTACGCTTGCAGCACTGTGTCTTTGTGCGACAAGCGAGTAGAGGAAGATATAGAAATTAACGAAAGCGACAAATAACAGAAAACCTACGACTGAATTTTCTGGCTTCAGCAATGAAAGACCAACCGGGATCGCGACTAGACAGGACAAACCCAGCCCGGTCAGTGCATTGCGATGCCGCCGTAGCCTGGGCTTGCCCTGCAAAGTGGCGGACAGACATTGATATACAAGCGAATGAAGGTGGGCACTGTCGGCGCTGCTGATATTGCGGCGATGCAGAACATGGCGCCGGAACATCGAGACCCAAGCTTCGGTCAGCGGGTAGGCTAGCAACAATAGGCTGGTCCAGGACGAGATTTCAGGATTTCGCAATGGCAGCATGACCGCAACGACACCCAAGGCAAACCCCAAAAGATAAGCTCCACCATCACCCAAGAAAATCCGACCAAGCGGGAAGTTGATCACCAAAAACCCTGCAACAGCGGCCGCAAGAGACAGAGTGATCAAAACCAGTTCCATATCATCGTGTCGCCCGGCAAGCAGCGCGACGCCGATCAAACAGATAACGGCCGTTGGCACCAACCTTCCAGCCGTTATTGAAGGTCCGGTCCAGCGCAATTGTCGCGCCCCAATCACCGGCCAGATAACGACCGACATCTACACGCCCCTCAAACCCATTTCGAAGATCGACATAAAGCGAAGCATGCCCGCTGACGGTCTGATAGTCCCGGAACCCGAACAGTTGATCATAATCGCGCTGGCGGGCGAAATTGACCTCTGCCCCCAAAGCCCAGTTCTGGTCGGCAGGCTTCCAGAGCAGCTCGGTCGACACCCCGGCAAACATCGGCTCAAGATACCCAACAGAGACACGGCCATACAGATCCTGATCCGGCTTGAATACGTAATCAAGCGTCAGCCGCTCCAGCGCCGGGTCCCCCTCTTCGAAGTATCGCCCGCCTTCGGACCGCACGCGCGGCAGGCCCGAGGGTTCCGGCAGGCCCTGCCCCCCGGTTGCCGACAATCTTTTTGGTCACCGAACCTGAAAGCGATAGGCCGGGGCTGATGGTGAACTCACCGGTCGCGCGCAAGCCCAAATCGGCCCGCACAGGGTTGGTCGGATCAAATAGCGAGACGCCGACATATGGACCGACAGACCAACGAAAATCGGGGTAGAGCGCGGGATCACGCCCCGTCGATGGCATTGCGATGCCGCCCTCGACATCCACCGCCGCCAGCATCTTTTCAGTGCCCCGAGGATCATGCTCCAACGCCTCAAGATCAGCCCGGCGCAGTGTCATGGTGCTGACCGGAATGCCGTCCTCAACCAGCGTCAGGCGAAAGATATCAACTGAATCCGGCATCACATAGGCCATAGCCCGGGCAGCCCGTCCAAAGGCTTGGGGTGCGGCTTCGTAGCTTTTGTTGCGGAACCACAGATTGCCCTGACGAGCGCTCAGGTTCAACGCCTCGACCTTCAGGCCCTGACGGGTCATTACCTCGTCCAGCTGCTCTCGGCCCTTGGTCTCGATATCCGGCGTGTTCAGCCAGTTGGTATCGCGCCAGGTCGCGGGTGCCCGGCTGATCACCGGCAAAGGTGCGCCCTCAAGCGTACCCCCATGCGGATTGCGTTTCGGGTTCAGGCGTGCGGTCAGGCGAAACGCCACCTGAGAGCCGTACATATGATAAACACCCATCCGCAGATTGTCGCGCGGGCTGTATTCCAGGCCGAAATTGTATGGTGTCTTGCGATCAAAGATCGGCGCGGGACGGGCCGGATCCTGTGTCTCCTGAAAGTACTGGTCCGACGAATACTCCGCCTTGAAACTCAGGCCCTTGACCGGCGTGCGCCATTCGATCCCACCGAACACACCGACCGACCCACGGAACCACTGACCGAAATTCGGCACGCCCCCGGTTGTTGTTTCGCCGGTATGCACCTCGCTGCTATTGGACAACCGGCCCCAGCCAAGCCCGCCCGTCACGCCAAGACTGGATGTGATCTGTTTAGAGGCGACGATATACTCCCCCGACAGCAACCCTGTCCCCATGAAATCGCGCAGACCGACCGCAACAGAGGGTATGTATTTCCCCTCATCCAGCAGGCGAAAATGCAGATCGAAACTGCGATCATACTGATTGCCGTTATAGGCTTCGAACAGCGGATCGCCGGGCGCAAGCCAACCACCGATCACCGCATAGCGGAAACTGCCGGTCAAGCGCGGGGTGATCTGGAAAGCCAGCGTCGTCTTATGCGTGCCGGAAAACCACGAATAGGTTGTCGCCAGATCAGCGTCTTCGAAGCTTTGCGCCGATGGCATATCGATCAGGCCGGGCATGCCATACAGGTTCGCGCTGGCCCCATCCTGAGCCAACGCGGTGCCCGGCAATGACAATGCAGCGCAGGTCAGTCCGGCGCGGGCGCACATCTTGATTGTGGCGGTCATACCAAACCCGTCTTAGTTGCTCTGCATGATGCGACTAAGGACCGGAAGGTCAATAGCCGTCAGCCCCGCACCACCAGAACCGAGACAGGTGAGCGGCGGACAACACGGTCGGCCTGACTGCCAACGAGGAATTCGCGGACCCGGTCCGGGGCATGGCTGGCCATGACAACCAGATCAGCCCCCACCTGCCCGATGGCCGAGACGATCTCATCATGAACCGTGCCGAAAACGACATGCGGCGTGACCTTGACCTCATCGGGCACCTCTGCATCCAACAGGGCCTTCAATTCGCTACCGACCCGTGCCACCGCCTTGTCATGGTAGTCCGGCTGGAAATAACCGGCCACCATGGGGCTGCCGAAATCCGGGACCACCGTCAGGACGTGCAACACCCCGCCGGAGGCCTGCACCAAGGCCACGGCTTCCGGCAGCGCTTTCTTCCAGGATGCTTCCCGGCCCAGATCGATGGTCAGAAGAACAGATTTATACATGGTTCAGCACTCCTCAAGCCGTCGCTTCATTGCGACCGGACGCACCCGCGCGGCTGCGTTGCAGGAACACGACAAGCCCCAGAAGCAGCAGCGCTGGCAGGAACATCCAGTATTTGGATGGCTGGTCGATGGGCTGCATGACCTGCAGGATTTGCTGATCCCAATCAAGCCCGGCGGCCTGCGCCGGACTGTCATAGGTCACATTGTCGATCAGCATTTTTTCGCCGTCCGTGCGAACCAAAACACCAGCGTTTTCAAGCTTTTCCTCGCCGGTTTCACCCTCACCGATGGGCAGAAGGGCAACGAACTCAATCGGGTCACCCAGATCGTTGACACCGGCGACGCGCAGGCGCAGATCCTCGCCCGATTGTGTTGCAGCAGCAGCATCAGCAATGCGGGCAGGTGCCACGTCTTCTGTCGGGGCCGAGATCATGTCCATCCAGAACCCGGGCCGGAACAAGGTAAAGGCGATCAGCAGCAGGGCGATGGTTTCATAGAATCGGTTGCGGGTGATGAACCAACCCTGCGTTGCCGCTGCAAACAGCAGCATCGCAACCGTCGCAACGACAAAGACAAGAATACCCTGCGCCCAATTCACATCAATCAACAGAAGTTCGGTGTTGAAGATGAACAGGAACGGCAAGGCCGCCGTGCGCAGCGAATAGAAGAACGCCACCACACCGGTCTTGATCGGATCGCCGCCAGACACAGCCGCTGCCGCAAAACTCGCCAATCCCACGGGCGGCGTCACATCCGCCATGATACCGAAATAGAACACGAACAGGTGGACGGCGATCAGCGGCACGATCAGACCATTCTGCTGGCCTAGGGTGACAATGACCGGCGCCAGCAACGCTGAAACCACGATGTAGTTCGCGGTGGTCGGCAAGCCCATGCCGAGGATCAGGCTGAGAATGGCGGTCAGGAACAGGATGGCAAGGATGTTGCCACCTGACAGCACCTCAACCACATCTGCCAGCGCAGAACCGACACCGGTCTGGCTGACTGCACCAACGATGATACCGGCGGTTGCGGTCGCAATGCCGATGCCGATCATGTTGCGCGCGCCTGTGATCAGACCATCGATCAGATCGGCAACCCCACCTGTGATGGCTGCGCCTATATTGCCCTCGTTGCGGAACATCGCCATCAGCGGACGCTGAGTGACCAGAATGAAGATCATAAACGACGCGGCCCAAAAGGCGGACAGCCCCGGCGACAAGCGATCCACCATCAAAGCCCAGACCAGCACCACAACCGGCAGGATATAGTGCAGACCAGAGCGGACAGTTGGTCCAGGCAAAGGCAGTTCGGTAACTGGCGCATTGGGGTCGTCGAGTTCCAGCGGCTCTTCTTTTGCCGCAAACCAGAGCAGGATCAGATAGACCGCCACCAAGAATGCAAAAATGATGTAAGGAGACGCATCACCGAAGGTCGGCCTGACCCACCCCATACCATACCAGACGGCATAGCTCAGGACGCAGAGGACCAGAACGCCGAAGACAAACCCGACGAGGCGCTGCATCCACGGACCCGGCTCATAGGCGCGCGGCAGGCCCTGCATGTTGGCTTTCATCGCTTCGAGATGAACGATGTAGACCAGCGCGATGTAAGAAATCACCGCAGGAACAAAGGCGTGCTTGACGACGTCAAAATACGGGATGCCAACATATTCGACCATCAGGAAGGCCGCAGCGCCCATCACAGGCGGCATGATCTGGCCATTGACGGACGAGGCCACCTCGACCGCGCCAGCTTTCTCCGAACTGAAGCCGACCTTTTTCATCAGCGGGATCGTAAATGTGCCGGTTGTCACCACATTGGCGATGGACGAGCCCGAGATCAGACCAGTCATGGCCGAAGACACAACAGCCGCTTTGGCCGGGCCGCCGCGCATATGCCCCATCAGGCTGAAGGCAACCTGAATGAAATAGTTACCCGCCCCTGCCCGGTCCAGCAGGGAGCCGAACAGCACGAACAGGAAGACAAACCCGTAGGATACCCCCAAGGCGATACCAAACACGCCTTCGGTGGTGATCCACTGATGATTGACAACCTCGGACAGCGAATTGCCTTTATGCGCGATAATGCCGGGCATGTAGGGACCAAGGAATGTGTATGCCAGGAAGACCGTCGCCACGATCATCAAGGCCGGGCCCAAGGATCGTCTGGTCGCCTCAAGCAGAAGGATCAGGCCGATAACCGCAATGACAAAGTCCTGCAAAATCGGCGCGCCGACGCGCCCCGAGATTTGTTCGTAGAAGGCAAACAGATAGATGGCCGCGGCAACGCCGCCGATGACAAGCACCCACTCCCAGGGTGGGATCCACTCTTTCGGCGATCCCAGCAGGATGGCACCAACGACGACCATTGCGACAATCGGTATCCACCACGTCTGGACCCCCTCTTTGGCGCCAACCATAAACAGAATAGCCAAAATGATCGGAACACCAATACCAAGCCCCAGTTGTACCGGACTGCGTGCGGCAGGATAGGCGGCGAAGGCCAGGAAAATGGCGAAGGCCAGATGGATCGACCGACCCTCGGTGTCATTGAACACCCCGAAACCGACCGCAAAAGGTATCGGAGAGGCGACCCAAAGCTGGAACAGGGACCAGCAGAGCGCCACGATTAGGATCATCTTGCCGACCCAGCCCTCGGGCGTGCGTCCGCCAGTGTCAGAGGATGCAACCAGTTCGTCCAGTTCTTTCTGGCTCAGCCCACCATGTCCTGCAGCTTCCATTTCAACGGCCGCAGCTTCGAATTGCTTGTCTGGATCTGTCGTCATTTTTATATCGTCGTGAGGTTTCTCCTCACGCTCCCTGTTCGTCTTTTGTTGGGATCGGCGCAAGGCAGCACCCCGCGCCGATCCATGTCAGGTCAGAGGCAGGATCACATCCAGCCGCGTTCCTTGTAGTACTTCTCTGCGCCCGGATGCAGCGGGGCGGACAGACCGTCCGCGATCATGTCCGCTTCCTCCAGGTTCTCAAAAGCAGGGTGCAGACGCTTGAAACGGTCAAAGTTGTCAAAGACCGCCTTGACCACCTCATAAACAACTTCCTCAGGCACATCAGCCGATGTCACAAAGGTTGCCTTCACGCCGAAGGTGGTCGTGTCACCATCATTGCCCTTGTACATCCCGCCGGGGATTGTCGCAGCAGCATAGTAGGGGTTGGCATCAATCAGACCTGTGATCGCATCACCTGTTACGTCAACAAGATCAGCATCAACAGTGGTTGTTGCTTCCTGGATTGATCCGTTCGGATGGCCAACGGTGTAGATGATCGCATCCACCTTGTTGTCGCCCAAAGCCGCCGCCTGCTCTGCCGGTTTCAGCTCGGAAGCCAGCGCGAAATCATCCATCGACCAGCCCATGGCGTCCAGAACGACCTCCATGGTGGCCCGCTGACCGGATCCGGGATTCCCGACATTGACGCGCTTGCCTTTGAGGTCTTCAAAACTGGAGATCCCGGCATCCTTGCGCGCGATGACGGTAAAGGGTTCACCATGCACGGAGAAGACGGCACGCAGGTTGTCGAACTTCTCACCTTCGAATTTCGACGAGCCGTTATAGGCATGGTACTGCCAATCCGACTGCGCTACGCCCATATCCATATCACCGGCCTTGATGGCATTGATATTTGCAATGGAACCACCGGTAGAAGGTGCGGTGCATTTCATACCGTGATCGGCAGAGCCGCGGTTCACCAGACGACAGATCGACTGACCGACGACGTAGTAAACGCCGGTTTGGCCGCCGGTGCCAATGGTGATGAAGGTTTCCTGCGCAGAGGCAATCCCGGTGCTAAGTGCAAGGGCGCTGGCCAGAGCGAGGCCTTTGAATTGGAACATATCTGTTTCTCCGTGTTGACGTTCTTATTGCTCAATGGCTTCCGGCTCGTTTAGGGGAGGCCGGTTCGCCGCCTTTCAAGGCAATGGGGGCGTGTCATATGTGATTGATCTTCCCCCCTCTGCTGCGATTACAACGGGTTGCAACCACAGCGCGACAACATCAGAGGACACAAGGACGCGCGCGGCGTCAAGGGGCGGTTTGCGCCGCAGCGCAGCAAAACCCCATGCAGCGGCCCGATTTTTGCCAGTCTGGCAAGGCAAAATCAAACCGCTTTGGGGGCCGCAAAAAAAGACGGGCGCCCCAAGGGACGCCCGTATCAGGTGACTGCTCGGCCTTCTTACATCGGCTCGAAGAACCCGTCCGGCAGCAACCGGGTCATGAAGATCGTATCGATTCCCTGATTGTCATTCTCACCATAGGAAAGCTTCAGGCCGCCCATGTCATAGGAAGACAAGGACCGCAGCGCCGCCAGGAAGCTTTCGCGCGTCGGGTTCTGACCCGCATTACGCAAGGCTTCGATGGTCAGGCGACCAACCAGATAACCCTCGAGCGAAACAAACCCGATCGAGGCTTCTTCGTCATGGGCAAACAACGCATCCTGATATTGCTGCACAATGGGTACCGAGGGATCCCAGGGGAACGGCACAACCTGACTGATCACCACGCCAGCCCCTTCCGGCCAAAGCTCATCGGCCAGGGCTTTGGAACCCACAAAGGAAATGGTGACGAACTCGGGCGCGAACTCGTAGGAACGGGACAGTTTGATGAACTCACCAATCGGCTTGTATGCACCAACCATAACCACAGCTTGCGGATCAGCATCACGGATCGACAGAAGGGCGTCCTTCACATCGGTCGTGTTACGGGTATAAGTCCCTTCCGCAACCAGCTTCATGCCGCGTTTTTCCAGCGCCTTGTTGACACCGCTGAGGCCCGCTTTACCGAAACTATCGTTTTGATAAAGGATGGCGATGCGGGTCAGACCTTCATCATCGGCAAGATGTTTGATCCACTGCTCGGTTTCCGCATCATAAGACCCCCGCACGTTGAACACGTTGCGGTTCTGCGTGTTGCGCAGGAACCCAGCACCGGTGAAGGGACCGACCAATGGGATATCCGCCTTGGTTGCCAGCGGCTGCAGTGCGGTATTGGTCGGCGTCCCCACTGTGCCGATCACCGCGAAGTGCTGGTTTTCCTTAATGATGTCGTTGATATGCTGGACCGAACGATCCGGCTCATAACCGTCATCGCGGCTGTCGAGCTTAAGGATCCGGCCATTCACGCCGCCCTGTTTGTTGATCTCTTCAAACGCGGCCAGGATCCCGGCTTGCATGCCAAGCCCCAGTTGTGCTGTCGGCCCGTCAAGAGCTGCTATCTGAGAGAACAGCACCTCTTTGTCAGATACACCGGGCTCAGCACCGGCAGCGAACGGCGCCAGCAAGGCCGTTGCAGCAAGCGTTAGAATTCTACGAAAACGCATTCTTTCTCTCCAGTTCTGGCCCAATTACCGCCGGGCAGAAAATGATCACCGTTTCTTAAGAAAGAAGAGGCCGAGGTGTTTTACCCCGACCTCTGATGATGGTTTAGGAAGGTTTGCGGATCCAAACTTCGACCCGGCGATTGATGCGCTTGCCATCCAGGGATGTGTTACACGCTGTCGGGGCAAGTTCACCAAAGCCTTTGAAGCTGAAGCGGACATTCGAAAGCTGACCGCCAACCTGAGCACGGATCGTGTCGGCAACTTGCTGCGCACGACCGATAGACAGGGCCCGGTTTGCATCAAACGCACCATCACTGTCGGTGAACCCAACCAGGGCAACTTCGGTCCCATCTGGCTGGGTCTTTAGGTACTCAGCAAGACGCTGAAGATCGAGCAGTGCTTTACCGTCCAACTGGCTGGAACCCGAAGCGAAACGGAAGGTAGTTGACAGGCGGTCCCACTGGAACATGTCAACCAGAAGTTCGCGCATCAGACCAAATTCGAACGGGTCAGTGGTATTCTCGATCAACAGACGCATCCGGTCGTTGGAGGTGTCCTGTGTCACCCGCTCAACCCCAAGGTTGATGAAGCCCGACTTCGAAATCACGCCATCCGCCTTTGCAGACTGGACATAGTCGATGAAGTTGCTGACGGTCTCAGTTGCATTGTCTGCGCGATTATAAAGATACAGACGACGCTGCAGCGGGTATTCCTCTGTTTTTGCCGCAAAGGAATTTGCCGAGGTCACAATCCCGCAGGTATCCGCGATGTTGACTGGTTTGGAACCACGGACAAACGCATGGCCGACGTAACCAATTGCATTGGCATCGGAGGCTACAGCTGCCGCCAGTGACTCGTTGTCATCCGCAACACGCACTGCGTTTGAGGTGCTACGACCGGAGGCCGCGAAAACACGTGCTTCAAAAACCGACCGGGTTCCCGAGCCCTCATCACGACCATATACCACGATCGGCTGATTAGAACCGCCAACCTGCGACCAGTTGGTAATCTGACCTGCATAGATCCGGTCGATCTGTTCCATTGACAATGTGTCAACCGGATTGTCGTGGTTCACGACAACCAAGATGCTGTCCACCGCGATAACGTGTTCCTGATCCAAGGCAATCATGTTGCCCGCACCGCGGTCACGCAAGGAACGTGCTTCCTGCGGCTCAATACGGCGTGAGGACATACCGATATTCGTGCCCTTGTCCCGTAGTTCACGGAACGCGTCCGAAGAACTGGTCGATGACACGGTAAAGGTACCGATCTCATCACCAAAACCTGAGTCTCCAACCAGACGCGTGGTGGTCACCGGACCAGTTTTTTCAACCTCTTCCGCGATACCATTCACCTCGCCAGCAAAGCCGGACAGCAGAAGCGGCATCAAAGAGCTCCCAAGCGTGGCCGACCCGGCAATAACAACGTCGCCACTCGGGCTCAGGTCAGGACAGGCTTCGCCTTCACAAATGATGTTGTCAGACGCGATCCGCAAAGTGCCCAGAACAGTCTGAATAGTGTAGAAGCCGCCTTCGAAGCTCTGCAACTGACCATTGACGGAGATTGTCCCGTCAGTCGATTTTAGTTGGACGGTTTGCGCCAAGGCAGGCTGCATCGCAAAGGCTGACAGCACAGTTGCTGCCACGCCAGCGCGTAAGGTGGACGTCCATGAAGTAGTTCGCACAATTAAACCCCTTTTTCGGTGGGAACGGGAAAACTGCAGCGCCACATCCCGTCATCATATCTGCATATAATTAGTGATTCTGGCGAGATTGTGAAAACAACAAGGCGTTTTACTCTGATTTTCCCCACTGTTTGCAGCCTTGATTTAAAGGCTGTCGACCCAGGCACAGCGCAATTTGCTTGATGATTTCAGTGCGAATTGCGGCAGTTAACCCTTGGCAACGCACCAAAAGATTAATGCATGAATATACTTGAGTAGTATTAAGGTAGGAACCACGCAAAGTCGAGCATCTTCTGTTCCCGATACTTGCAGACAAGCCATAAGGCTCACCCGGATTAGAAAAGTTGGACGTGCTATAGTGCAAAGCAAAAAAACGCGCACTCAATGCTAGCAAAAAGATGTCGAGTAGTCGGAAGCCTTAGTCATTCGAGTGGGGGTGCGAGTTTCGGAATTGCCGAAAATGTCCGCAAAGATGAAGATTTTCTGATGCGGGCCAGGGTGCGCGGTTTCGGCTTGGCCTGAGTGTGGTCCGCGTTGGAAAATCTCTCAGGGAGGAAGCTGCGGGGGCTGGGCGGTGTCTATGGGG
>NZ_JBTLNE010000073.1:0-14355 GCF_054457435.1 Halovulum sp. GXIMD14793
GAAGGCTGAAAGGATACCGGCGCATCTTCTCAAGGTTCGAAAAGCTGGACGTCATGTACCGCGCTTTCCTGAATTTCGCCCTAATCGTCGATATGATTAAGTGTTAACAGGCCCTAGTCAATTGCTTGGATAAGCCAGCGGGGGACGGTCGGATCCTCCAGAACCCGCCATGCCGTGCGGAATGGACCCGTCTCTGCGCAAGAGAACGGATCGACCTCAGTCGAAACAAATCGGAAATACATCGCCATCAGCCGAAGGTTTGCGGCCCTCAAAGAGTAATCAGAACTGGGGGAAGCCTCCCCGGGCGTCAGCAGACTTCTTGTGACGCAGGGGGACGCAAAGATGCGAACGTGCAGATGTTCAACATGTTGGCCCCTAATGGCGGTTTCTGAAAAGCTCTGATACGCTGGGACGGCACCGGCTGACCACCGGCATACCAACACAGCGGCGCATCTGTGACCGCAGCACAACAGAGAGGATCAGATGGACGGACAGACCCACCGCACCCAGCACGAAGCGGCTATGGCCGAGATATCTGAAGCGGCGACGGCCGCCATGCAGGGCGGCGGCGCGGCATCGCGTGAACGGCATTTATCCCGCGGCAAGATGCTGCCACGGGACCGGGTTGCAGGGTTGCTTGATCCCGGATCGGACTTTCTGGAGATCGGCGCGCTGGCCGCAAGTGGCATGTATGATGGCGCTGCCCCGGCCGCCGGTGTGATTGCCGGGATCGGTCAGGTGCATGGGCGCGAGGTGATGGTTGTCTGCAATGATGCGACGGTCAAGGGCGGCACCTATTATCCGATGACGGTGAAAAAGCACCTGCGCGCCCAGGAAATCGCCGAGGAAAATCACCTGCCCTGCGTCTATCTGGTCGATAGCGGCGGCGCGAACCTGCCCAATCAGGATGAGGTGTTTCCCGACCGCGATCATTTCGGACGCATCTTTTACAATCAGGCGCGGATGAGCGCCAAGGGCATCCCTCAGATCGCGGTTGTCATGGGATCCTGCACGGCAGGCGGGGCTTATGTGCCGGCGATGTCTGACGTGACGATTATCGTCAAGGAACAGGGCACGATCTTTCTGGCAGGACCCCCTTTAGTTAAAGCCGCCACCGGTGAGGAGGTCACGGCCGAGGATCTGGGTGGCGGCGATGTGCACACGCGGCTATCTGGCGTGGCCGATTATCTGGCTGACAATGACGCCCATGCCCTCGCACTGGCCCGAGACTGCGTTGCCGCGCTCGGACAGCCGAAGGGGGCTGCCCTCACCCGGCAAGCTCCGGCCCTGCCGGAGCGGGACCCTGACGAAATGCTGGACGTTGTTCCGGGCGATCTGCGTACACCTTATGACATTCGCGAGGTCATCTGGCGCATCGTCGATGCGTCCCGGTTCGATGAGTTCAAGGCCCGGTTTGGCACCACTCTGGTCTGCGGCTTTGCCCATATCGATGGCTGGCCAGTGGGGATCATTGCCAATAACGGCGTGCTGTTTTCCGAAAGCGCCCAGAAGGGGGCACATTTTGTGGAACTGTGTTCGCAGCGCAATATCCCATTGGTGTTTCTGCAAAATATCACCGGTTTCATGGTCGGGCAAAAATACGAGGCCGAGGGCATTGCGCGACACGGAGCCAAGCTGGTGACTGCAGTAGCGACAACATCCGTCCCGAAATTTACTGTGCTTGTCGGGGGCTCGTTTGGGGCCGGGAATTACGGGATGTCGGGCCGCGCCTATCAACCGCGTTTCCTGTGGACCTGGCCCAACTCGCGGATATCGGTGATGGGCGGTGAACAGGCGGCAGGCGTCTTGGCCACGGTTCGCCGCGACGGGATCGAACGCAAAGGCGGCACGTGGAGTGCAAAGGAAGAGGCAGACTTCAAGCAACCGGTGCTGGATCAGTTCGCCGAACAATCACACCCGGTTTATGCCTCTGCCCGGTTATGGGATGACGGGATCATCGACCCGCGCCGGACGCGCGAGGTTCTGGCACTGTCATTAAAAGCTGCCCTGAATGCGCCGATCGAAGATACACGCTTCGGCGTTTTCCGGATGTAAGAATGATGGTGGGTTTCACCCACCCTACAGAGCAACACCATGTAGGGTGGGTGAAACCCACCATCGTCATTCAGAAATGGATCACCCGCCCATAGGCATCCAGCACACTTTCATGCATCATTTCGCTTAAGGTTGGATGTGGGAAGACCGTGTTCATCAGGTCCTCTTCGGTGGTTTCCAACTGGCGGCCCACCACATAGCCCTGGATCAGTTCCGTCACCTCGGCCCCGACCATATGCGCGCCTAGCAACTCTCCGGTTTTGGCATCGAAAATGGTTTTGACCATGCCCTCCTGTTCGCCCAGCGCAATGGCCTTGCCGTTGCCTATGAAGGGGAAACGACCGACCTTGATATCATACCCCAGTTCTTTTGCCTTCGCTTCTGTATACCCGACCGAGGCAACCTGCGGGTGGCAATAGGTACATCCCGCGATGCTTTCGGGGCGCACCGGATGGACGTCATTCTTGCCCGCGATCAGCTCGGCAACCATCACACCCTCATGGCTGGCCTTATGCGCCAACCAAGGCGCGCCTGCGATATCGCCGATAGCATACACCCCCTCGACCCCGGTGCGGCAGTATTCATCAACCACCACATGGGTGCGGTCGATCTTGATCCCGGCCTCTTCCAGGCCCAGGTCTTCGACATTACCGACAATGCCGACGGCAGAGATCACGGTGTCAAACTCCTGCTTCTCAACCTTGCCACCGGTTTCGATATGCGCAGTCACCTTGGCGGCAGCACGGTCCAGTTGCTTGACGATTGATTTCTCCAGAATGATCATGCCCTGCTTGACGAATTGTTTCTTGGCAAAGGCAGAAATCTCGACGTCTTCCACAGGCAGGATACGGTCCATCACCTCGACCACTGTGGTTTCGGCCCCCAGCGTGTTGAAGAACGACGCGAACTCGATCCCGATCGCGCCTGAGCCGATCACCAGCAGTTTCTTGGGCATATGTGGCGGTTTCAGCGCGTGTTTGTAGGACCAGACCCGCTTGCCATCCGCCTCCAGCCCCGGCAGGTCGCGGGCGCGGGCACCGGTGGCCAGAACGATGTTCTTTGCCGTCAGAGTATCCTCACCCTTGTCGGTCTTGACGCTGACCTTGCCCTTACCGGCAAGCCGCGCCTGTCCCATAATCACGGTGACCTTGTTCTTTTTCAGCAGGCCGCCGACACCGCCAGACAGTTGCTTAGCCACACCGCGGGACCGCTCCACCACCTTGCCAAGGTCATATCCGATCTTGCCCGCAGACAGGCCAAACTCCCCTGCTCGCTCCATCAGATGAAACACTTCGGCGGACCGCAGCATCGCCTTGGTCGGGATGCAGCCCCAGTTCAGGCAGATGCCGCCCAGATGCTCACGCTCAACGCAGGCAACTTTCAGGCCCAGTTGTGCAGCACGGATCGCGGCCACATATCCGCCGGGACCGGCCCCGATTACGATCAGATCGAAGCTTTGTTCCGCCATGCGCCTTCTCCTTCTCGCGGCTTGTTGCCCCGAAACCTAGTGCAAAGCGCAGGCAGGTTCCAGTGGGTTCAGGCAGCGATTTGGTTAAGCGTGAAACTATATCCGCCAGCCTTCAGATATTCCAACTCTGCCTCGGTCGAGGCGCGATCCAGATGCTCGTTCCGATATGGAAAGCGCCCGAATTTGCGGATTACCTCGCGATGCGCTTTGGCATGTTTCAGCAACTCGGGGCTGTTCATGTTCATGCTCATCATGCGCACGCACTGGTCCTGATCCGGCAGGCTTTCTGAATGCTCAAGCGGCATGTAAAAGAACTGCCGCGCCGGTTCAGGGGTCGCCAGATCATGCCCGCGCGAGATCGACAATTTGGCCAGCGCCAGCGCCTTTCCGTCCGAGGCATAAGCCTTAGCGGTGCCACGAAACATGTTGCGCGGGAACTGGTCCAGCAGGATCACCAGCGCAAGGGCGGCCGTTGGTGAACAGGTCCACCCTTTAACGTCACCCTGCATGGCCTCGGTCCAGTCATCCTGGAACCTGTCGTGGATCTGCTCGTCCAGTCCTTCGGGTGGCATATACCAGCCTGCAGGGCCAACTTCATTGATCCAAAAGTCAATGATTTGTTCCGTTTTTTTTACCACTGCTCTGTCCTCAACCATTGACCTTGGGAAAGCCTGACAGCGAAAACTTCGCTTGACCAGCATTTATTTGGCCGCTTCGGGCTCAGTGTCGGTTTCGTCACTTTCGGCCATTTCGATTGCGACCTCCTGCGCCACCTCCAGCGCAACAGATGTGGCCTGCGGCAGAACGGGGGCGTATGGCATGGCATCCTCCGTGGAGACGGCCTCCCGCTGGGTCATCCGGTAAAGCGCATAAAGCGCGATGATCAGGAAAAGCACACCAGTATAAAGGAAAAATGCCAGCGGCCCCAGCGCCCCCATTCCCCAGCCGATGACCAACGGACCGGTGGTCGCGCCCAGCCCGTTCAGGAACACCATGCCGCCCGAGGCTGCCGCCATATCTTCAGGCTCAAGGTAGTCGTTGGTATAGGCAATAAGCAGCGCATAAAGCGGATTGGTCACCCCGCCAATGACAAACCCCAACAGATAGATCGCCCAAAGCTGATCCAGGACCGGATACAGCACAGCCGTCAGCACGGCCCCTGCCCCGGACCCGGCCACAATCAGTTGCCTCCGATCGATACGGTCAGACAACCAGCCGACGGGGTACTGCACCAAAAGGCCACCGGAATAGATCAGTGCGGTAAACACGGTAGTCTGCGCGATGCTCAACCCCGCTTCGGCCCCGAAAATTGCCGCCATGCCAAAAATCGCGGAAAACAGCCCGCCGATGATCACAACGCCAATCGTGCCCAGTGGTGACGCGTTATAAAGCTCGCGCAGCGTCATCGGTTTGGTGGTGTCAAAGGGCGGCGCCGGACTGACCGACAAAAGGATCGGCGCAAAAGCGATGGAAACCAGCACCGACATGATCACGAACAGCGTATAGCTTTCCGGTGGGGCCAGGTTGACCAACCCCTGCGCCGTGATAATGCCAACCATTTGCACAATCAGGTAAAGCGACAGTGCCTGTCCGCGCGTTTCATTGGTCGCACTGTTGTTAAGCCAACTTTCCGCAACGACATAAACGCCGGAAAAACATAGCCCCACCACCAGCCGGATCAATGCCCAGCTGACTGGGTGCGGGATCGCAGCATAAAGGATGAACGCCGCCGAGATAAGCGAGGCCAAAGCGGCAAAAACCCGGATATGCCCGACACGCTGGATCAGCCTTGGTGCCAAGCGCGATCCGACCAGAAAACCCAGGAAATAGGCGGACATCACCCAGGACATCGTGCTGGCGGAAAACCCTTCGGCCACACCGCGCAACCCCAGAACCGTGCCCTGCAGCCCGTTCCCGATCATCAGCAGCAAAACGCCCAACAGCAGCGCCCAGGATTGTCGCAGAACCTCAACCATGCCAGATCCTCCTTTCGCGCGCCTCTGTAAGCGGGCTAATCGGGCCTGTATGCGCCGGAACCGACGCGTGTATGTCGTTTTCAGTCGTCGGGCAACAACAGCGAAGAATCGCCGTAGGAAAAGAACCGGTATCCCTCGGCCACAGCATGGGCATAGACCTGAAGTATCCGCTCACGGCCCATCAGCGCAGACACCAACATCAGCAAGGTCGATTTCGGCAGATGGAAATTGGTCATCAGTCCATCGCACAGGCGAAACTCATGTCCCGGACGGATAAAGATGTCCGTGTTTCCGGTCCAAGGCGCGATACGGCCCGGACCGGTCGCCGCGGTTTCCAGCAGACGAAGCGAGGTCGTGCCAACGGGGATAACACGGCCACCCGCGGCGCGTGTGGCCTCGATGGCCTCTGCTGCGTCGGCCCTGACCTCTCCCCATTCGGAGTGCATTCGGTGCTGCCGCACATCGTCGGTTTTGACCGGCAGAAACGTGCCTGCCCCCACATGCAACGTGACCTCGGTCCGCTGCACACCCTTTGCAGCCAGTTGCCCCAGCAAGTCAGTGTCGAAATGCAGCGCAGCGGTCGGCGCGGCCAGCGCGCCGGGCACACGCGCCAGTACCGTTTGATAATCGATGGTGTCGCGTTCATCCGCCGCACGTTTGCCCGCGATATAGGGCGGCAGCGGCAATTCACCCAGTTGGGCGATAGCACGGTCCAGCACGTCGCCCTTTTCAGAGAATTTCAAAGCAACCTCACCCCCCTCGCGATCCAGCACCTCTGCGCTGAAATCATCGCTAAAGGTGATCACATCGCCCACGGCCAAACGGCGCGCCGGTTTGCAAAGTGCCTGCCAATGCCCGTCCGTGCCCGGCTCGATCAACGTCACTTCAATATTGGCGATGCCGCTGCCATGGGCGGTGTCGCGTCGCCGCATGCCGCGCAGGCGGGCGGGGATGACTTTGGTGTTGTTAAAGACCAGCAGATCGCCGTCGCGCAGAACCTCGCCAAGATCCGACACATGCGCATCGCGCAACCTATCTGGTGTGGCCACCAGCAAACGCGCCGCCGGTCGCGACTGGGCCGGGCGCAGCGCGATCAGGCTTTCAGGCAGATCAAAGTCGTAGTCGGATAAAAGGTCACTCATGACCGGGGCACATGGATCAATTACGGGTTGGCCGCAAGTCCTGGCGGCTCATGAACAACTCCCGCGCCGCGCCGGGCGTCAGCACTGAAAGCGGGTTGATACTGGTTCTCGGCGCGTTTGCTTTGCCAGTTATTCGGAAAGATGCACCAAACAACCCTTCCCCGTCGCGTCCACCTAACAGTCGGCCAAGACCAAAGATTCGCCCGGGCAAACCATTGACGAAATAAAGCGGGGACAGGACCCCTTGCATGTCCAGCCGGTCGTTATCCAGTTGATAGGACCCGGACAGTGTGATCCCCATAGAGGCCCCCACCGCGCGAGACCGGGTGACCACAAGGCGATCATCGGACAAGGTGAACCAGCCCTGCACATCGTCGAAATAGATACCCTCACCGCCCAGGCGGTTTACCAGTCCGAATACGGAAATGATCGACAACATCTCGGCCAGGACCGGCGCGCCGGTGACCCGGGTCTTTTGTAGAGAGAACCGCCCGTCATAGACACCCTTGCCCAGCGGTTTGAGGGAAATACGCAGCGTGCCCCCGCGGGCGTTTTCGAACAAGCCCGCGTCGCGCAGAACGGCACCACCATCGCGCCCCTCAATAAAGATGGCTTCGCCGGGTTGGATGACACCGCTGACCTTGGACCGGCCATTCACCCGCGCGGTAAACCGCCCCCGGCTGCGCTGCCCGGTGGTTAGATCACCGCGAAAGCCTGTCAGGACAATACCATCCGAAACGATGACCCGGTCCGGGGTGAGGCTCAGCTTGACGCTGCCACCGCCGCCCGTGCCGCTACCACCACCGGCCCCGCCCCTGCGCATGTCGATGGTGCCGCCACGTACAGAGGCGCGATTTGCGACGGGGTCCCAATCCACCGGCGCATCCAGCCAGCCGCCAATGCGCAGACGCGATAAGCTGGCGCGCCGTAACCCCGCCGCAGACAGCGTCAGGCTGCCTTTGGCCGACAGGCCGGGGCCGGAAAAGTCCATCTTTTCAATGGTAACCGGCGTGCTCAATGCGCCGGACATCGCGATGCGTGCAGCGGGTCCGGCCCGCTTACGCCACCCAAGCGACGGCAGCGCCAGGCTGTTGCCGCCCAACCCGGCGGTCACCGAATATCGTGGCGGCGCGCCGTTCCGAAGGGCGATTTCGAACCGCGCCTTGCCACTGCCACCGACCATTCCCTTGGGCAAGCCAATGCCAAGGCCCGCCAGATGCGCATTGGTCAGCGACATCGACCCGTCGATCCGCCCGGGATCGGCCCCTTCACCAAACTCCTGCGCATATGTGATCCGCATCGGCACCTCGGACAGCCGCACAGGGCCGGAAATCCGCATCCCGTCATTATCCGCAGCCAGCGTGATCGCATCCGCCGCCAAAACACGCCCCGGCACGATCTGATCCGAGGTAACCCCCTGCAAATCCGCCGTCACACTGGCCCGCACATCGCGTGCCTTCAGATCCTTGCGCAGCTCAAACCCCAGCTCAGCTGCAACCACGGCCTGCCCCTCCACCAGATCAGGAGCGCGGCCAAAGCGATCCATCAGTCCCAGCGGGGGAAGGTTGATCACATGCAAAAGGTCCGGGATGGCACCTTGCGCCTGAACCAGCGCGATGGCCGGTGCCTTGTCGATGCGGGTATCAGGTACGACAAAACGGCTGCCAGCCAGATCAATGCGCCCGGTCCCGGTTTCGCTATACCCCTGACGCAGCGCAATGCTCAGCCGGTTGCCCAGCAATGTGCCGCGCCCGACCCCGGCCCGGATCGCAGGCATGGTATCAAGAACGCGCACCGACGCCCCGGCGTAACTGAAATCGAGCCCGATCTCTGGTCGGCCATCCGGTGTCCGGACATGCGCGGCCAAACTGGTCAGACGACCGGCCTCAACATGTTTGTCGAGCCAACGGCGCAGATTGGGCCGGAATGTCGCAGGCCACAGGGCCATCGCATCCTCAAAACCGATATCCCCGACCTGACCGTCCAGTGCTACATCCCAATGCAGCGCCTCGGGCTTCACACGCCCGCTTAAGGCGATACGGCTGCTGCCCTTGTGCAAAAGCGCCTCGCCAATATCGATGCGGAACGGATCAAAGGCGACGCGGGCGGTCGCCCGACCATCCTCAAAAGTCAGCGGACGGGCCAGATACTCCGGCACCTCAATATCCAGACGGGACAAATGCAACTGGCCGACAAGGGCTGCAATGCCTCCCGACTGGTCCCGTTTTGGTGACACACGACCATCTGCAGTCAGACCGCCGAACAAGGTATCAACGGTCAGCCCGTCCAAATGGATCACATCCGCCCTTGGGTCATACCGCCAATAGCCCTTGGCCCCATCAAAGCCGATGCTGCGCCCGGGTTGCGGCTCGATCTTGCCGGGCCCAAGGTCCAGCACACCGGACATATCCGTCAGCGTCGCGGTTTGATCATAGCTAAGCGCAAGGTTTCCACTGACCCGGCCCTCAATCACGTCCATCCAGTCAAGGACACCAACCTGCGTGGCCAGATCCGCCGGTGGGACATCCTCAAAACTGGCGGTGATCCGGGTGCCGCCATCTGTCTGGCTTGCAGACATCCGAACCGAAACCCGCATCGGCGCGTCGCCCTGCCCGGCGGCCAGCGACGCATCAAGGGAGGCAATCAGCCGTCCGTCTTTGCGCTGAAATTCGGCCTGGGCATCAAGGCTGGTCCAGCGCCTACCGCTGCGCTGATCCGCGAACGAGACGGTGATATCATCAAGCCGGACATAGTCCAGTTCTTCCAGCACCGCGAACTTGTCCAGATCGGCCAGCTGCCCGAACAGCAAGGACAGATCGGGCTGCGCGGTCATATCCGTATCAGCCCCAAACAGAACAACGGACCGGCCCGTTGGCGTCAGCATGGCAAACTGATTTTGCCGGTTGCGGATGAACCGCAATTTCGTTCCCGAAACCTCGATGGATTTCGGCCGCACCAGCCCCTGAATGCCGTTCAGCATGGTAAAGCTGGTTTCGACCTTCGGCAGAACCACCGACACGTCCCCGGAATTCAACACCACGTCTTTCAGGGTCAGCCCGGCAGGCACGTCGCCGCGGCCAAGGGCAAACTCGACATCTCCGATGGTCACATCCTCAGTCGCAGGTCCGCCCATCACATTGACCAGCCGGTTGAACCACGGCACGGCTACCTGGCTTCCATCCAGAAACAGCAGCAGAAACAATGCGGCAAACACCGCGAAGCTCATGATTTTGGCAAGGATTGAGGAAAATTCGCGCACCGCGACATGCCAGATCTTTGCGATCCAGCCATGCCGATGGACCCTGCGGCGTCGGGGCCGCCGGGTCGGCTTTTCCTGCAAGAGCAACCTCGCCCTGTTCATCCTTGGTGTTCTACCATTGCGCAGCGTGTCATTTTTTTTGGCCACAGCTGCCCCCGGACTGTTGCCTGCGAAGATAATAGCATCATATTCAAGTCCTGATCTAGCTTCTGTTAAATAGCAAAGGGTTAGGAATGGGTGATAAAGTTGTGAATGTCGGCGATAAAGCGCCGGACTTTGAGATGCCGCGCGATGGCGGTGGCACGGTTTCTCTGTCAGATTATGACGGCAAAACCTTGATTTTATTCTTTTATCCTCGGGATGACACATCCGGCTGCACAAAGGAGGCAATCGACTTTTCCACGGCGCTGGCGGAGTTCACCGGCGCGGGCGCTGAGGTGTTGGGTGTGTCGCGTGACAGCGTCGCCAGCCATGACAAGTTCGTGGCCAAGCATGATCTGACCATTGCTTTGGCCTCGGACGAAGACGGGCCTGTCTGCGAAGACTATGGCGTCTGGGTCGAAAAAAGCATGTATGGCAAGAAATTCATGGGGATCGAGCGCAGCACCTTTCTGATCCGGGCCGGAAAAATTGCGCAGGTCTGGCGCAAGGTCAAAGTCCCCGGACATGTCGAGGCCGTGCTGGACGCTGTGCGGGCGGGCTAACCTCGGCTCCGCATCGGATCAATCAGCTTTTTAAAGGCTGCATCATCAGGCCGTGGTTGAGCAATGAACGACGGCCTGATCCTGCGGTCAGAAAATGGGCTTATAAAATCTAAAATATGTAATTATACAATTTCTTATACGCATTACTTAAATTAAATTCAGCTAGGATCGCGCCACTTATTTACAATCGGATACCGCCGATCCAGCCAAAAGGCCTTCTGCGTCAAACGCACTCCAGGGGCAGCCTGAAACCGCTTGTATTCCGAGCCAAGCAATAGCCCCTCCACCTTCTTCACGGTCTCGCGCGCATACTCCGCCTCAACGCAATCCGCGACCGAGGCATCGCCTTCTATCAGCATCTCCAAAATGCCATCCAGAATTTCATAGGGTGGCAGGCTATCCTCATCCTTTTGATCCGCGCGCAATTCGGCCGAGGGGGGTTTGCTGATGATCCGCTCCGGAATCACAGCCCCGTCCGGCGCTTTCATCCAATCGCGATGATTTGCGTTCCGCCAGCGGCAGGTCTCAAAAACCCGCGTCTTGTAAAGATCCTTGATCGGATTGTAGGCCCCGGCCATGTCGCCATAAATGGTGGCATAGCCGACCGCGACTTCGGATTTATTGCCGGTGGTCAGCAGCAGTTCACCAAATTTGTTTGAGATCGCCATCAACAAGAGCCCCCGCAGCCGCGACTGAATGTTCTCTTCCGCGATACCGGTCTGCGTCCCCTCAAACACCGGAGCAAGCGTTTCAGTGATGGCCGCCCGCCCAGGCCCGATCGGCACCGTATCCAGATGACAACCCAGCAATTGCGCTATCGCAGCGGCATCCTCAAGCGAATGGGATGAGGTGTATTCCGAAGGCAGCATCACGCAACGCACATTCTCTGGCCCCAGCGCATCAGCGGCAAGCGTGGCCACCAGGGCAGAATCAATCCCGCCCGACAGACCAAGAAGCACACGGGAAAACCCGCTTTTGCCGACATAGTCGCGCAAACTTTCGACCATGGCGCGGTAGTCCTGCTCCCATTCGTCGGGCTGATGCGCGCGATCCCCGGGGCGCGCTTGCCAGCCCTCACCCGTGCGTTGGAAGTCAACATGAGCGATGGCTTCCTCAAACGGTGGAAGCATCGCGGCCACCGCGCTGCCAGGGTTCAGCACAAAGGATGCCCCATCAAACATCTGGTCATCCTGCCCGCCGACAAGGTTCAGATAGATCAGCGGCACGTTGTTCTCGACCACACGGGACACCATATGGTTCATCCGCAAGTCCAGCTTGCCCCGGTGGTAGGGCGATCCGTTTGGCATCAGCAGAATCTCTGCACCGCTTTCGACCATGGTTTCAGCAACATCCGGAAACCAGCCATCCTCGCAGATCGGCAGACCGATGCGCAGGCCATTCACCGCGACCGGGCCATGAATCGGACCAGAGGTATAAAGTCTCTTTTCATCAAACACTTCGTAATTAGGCAGATGATGCTTGCGTATCTCGGCAATGATCCGCCCATCCTTGAGGATATAGTAGGCGTTGAAGATCAACTCATCCTCAAACAGCGGACCACCAATGCCCAGTGCAGGACCATCCGCACAGCGCTCTGCCAGCCTGCGAATATGGTTCATCGCATCCACGGCAAATGCAGGTTTGTCGACCAGGTCCTGAATTTGATAGCCGGTGATGAACATCTCGGGCAGCGCAACCAGATCAGCGCCCGCCGCACGCCCCGCCTCGAACCCTTTGAACGCCAGATCGGCATTGCCCGCCAGATCGCCTACCACGGCATTTAACTGACACAGCGTCAGACGAAAATGATCGGACATGGATACCCCTCTTGCAGTGCGTGGCCTGTCTTAACGTATAGGTCAGCGGCGGCAATACCCCCAAGATCGCCCCAGAAGCGTTGCCGTCTCGCCATGACACGGCCATAATTGAATACATAAACATTGTCAGGGCCCTGTGGCCTGAATACAGTTCTGCTGGAAAACTGGCTGTTACTGTAATAGGACAGCTTTTGAAAAGATGCGGATAAGCCCGAACAGGCATCCAGGGGTAAAATCGAGGAACGGTGCATTGAAGAAGAAGACGGTTTCCATCTCGGCGGTTCTGGCGATGGTCGCTACCACCGCCCTGTCACAAAGCGGCGAAGTACAGACCAAGCAATATGACACAGGTGGCGTCTATACCGGTGAGTTTAAGGACGGCAAGCAGCATGGTGTCGGAAAATACACCCTGCCCAACGGCTATGAATACGAAGGCGAATGGATCGAGGGCCGGATCGAAGGCCAGGGATCGGCCAAGTTTCCTAACGGCTCTGTCTATACCGGCACATTCGTAAATGGTCGTCCAGAAGGTCAGGGAAAGATCGTCTTCTCCGATGGCGGCACCTACGAAGGTGACTGGCTTGAGGGTAAGATCGGCGGCAACGGTGTCGCGGTCTATGCCAACGGCGTGCGCTATGAAGGTCAGTTCGCCAATGCGGTTCATGAGGGCCAGGGTGTGATGACCTCCCCCAATGGCTACCGGTACGAAGGCGGCTGGATAAACGGTGTAAAGCACGGCACTGGCAAGATCACCTATCCCGATGGCGCTATATATGAAGGCGATATCGCACAAGGTGTGCGCGCGGGCACCGGCACGCTGACCATGCCTGATGGCCTGAAATATACCGGCGAATGGTCTGGCGGCCAGATCAACGGCACCGGTGTTCTGATTCAGGCCAATGGCGACAAATACGAAGGCACACTGGTCAACGGCCAACGCCAGGGAACCGGCACAGCAACCTACGCCTCCGGCGACGTCTATGTCGGAGAGTTTGTTGCGGACCAGCGTCATGGCACCGGGACATTCACTGGCACCGATGGCTACCGCTACGAAGGCCAGTGGGTCGAGGGCCGGATCGAAGGCGAAGGCAAGGTTCAGTATCCGGACGGCTCTACCTATGAAGGTCAGTTCCGCAACGATGTCGCCCATGGCAAGGGCAAGATCATCTATTCCGACGGCTCCTCCTACGAGGGGGACTGGGTCGACGGCGTGATCGATGGCAAAGGCATTGCCCGCTATGAAAATGGCCTGGTCTATGAGGGTGAGTTCAAGAACGCCCGCAACCACGGCACCGGCACAATGACCTATCAGGACGGCTTCACTTATACCGGCCAGTGGATTGACGGTCTGCGTGAGGGCAACGGTGTCGCGACTTATGCCGATGGCACCGTCTATGAAGGAACCTTCAAGCAGGGCCAGCGTGACGGCGAAGGCCTGATCAAGATGTCAGATGGCTTCCAGTATGAAGGTGGCTGGAAAGCTGGCGAAATCGACGGTCAGGGCGTTGCGACCTATCCCAATGGCGACCGCTACGAGGGCTTTTTCACCAAGGGCCAGCGTCAGGGCCGTGGCAAAATGGTCTACGCCTCGGGCGAAGAATATGACGGCTACTGGGCGCGCGGCGAACAAGCCACTCAGGAAGAGGCCGAAGAAGCCGAGAAAGAAGATCGCGGCAATTGATCGCCGCCGATTATTACTGAAAACCCCCGGCCCCAGCGCCGGGGGTTTTCTTTTGAGCAAGACAAACACTATGCGCCACGAACTTCTGCGCTAAAGCGTTTCGAGTTTACCTTGAGACATCACATAAACTCGAAACGCTTTAGGGTCTGTGGACATTCATCGTGAGTTTATGATGGCTGCGCACAGGTTGATCATCGCGGCATAGGAGGCATCCGTTTTCTCTGCCCTCATTGCGATGCGTTTGAATTCCTTC
>NZ_JBTLNE010000074.1:0-14191 GCF_054457435.1 Halovulum sp. GXIMD14793
ACCCCCCGCCCCCCGCGGGCGGGCACCCGGACAGACGGACAGCCCCCGGCTTTCATTGTTCTTCAAATATCCCCGCCGGAGGCACGCCGCGCCTGCGCGGCGTTCATCGCCTAACCATGCCGCGCTACGCCGATCTTCCAATCCCCGAAAACGGCCACCTCGCCGAGAACATCACCCATTTCGCCCGCGCCCTGCGCAAGGCGGGTCTGCCGGTCGGCCCAGGCCGTGTGGTTGATGCGATCTGCGCGGTCGAGGCCGCAGGCTTCACCGAACGCACGGATTTCTACGCCACACTCCAGTCCTGCTTCGTCTCGCGCCCCGAACACCGCCTGATCTTTGCCCAGGTGTTCCGCCTCTACTGGCGTGACCCGCAATTCCTAGACCATATGATGAGCCTGATGCTGCCAATGATGCGCGGTGTCAACGAAGCCCCCAGGCCGCAGGCCGCGGAACGGCGCGCGGCAGAGGCATTGCTTGACGGTGCAGATCAGCCCTCACCACCCCAAGAGGACGGCGAAGAGGTCGAATTCGACGCCACACTGACCTTTTCCGCCGAGGAACGTCTGCGCCAGCAGGATTTCGAACAGATGACCACGGCAGAACAAACCGCTGCGAAACAGGCCATCGCCCGCCTGTCCCTGCCGGTCCAGCCGATTGCCTCGCGCCGAACCTCTCCTGCTGCGCGCGGCCGTGTGCCGGACTGGCGGGGAACCATGCGGACCGCGATGCGAACCGGCGGCGATATCCGTGCCCTGTCGATGCGCCAGCGGCGGCAGCGCTTGCCTAATCTTGTCGCGCTTTGCGATATCTCGGGCTCTATGTCGTCCTATTCGCGGATGCTGCTGCATTTCCTGCATGCCGCCGCCAATGCCAAAGGGGCGGGCTGGGCGCAGGTCCATGCCTTCACCTTCGGCACCCGCCTGACCAATATCACCCGGCACATGCGCCACCGCGATGTCGACGCCGCTCTGACCGCGGCCGGTGCCGAGGCGCTGGATTGGGAAGGTGGCACGCGGATCGGCACTGCCCTGCACGCATTCAACCGCGACTGGTCCCGGCGCGTGCTGGGGCAGGGCGCGGTGGTCCTGCTGATCACCGATGGGCTGGACCGGGGCGAAGATGCCGCCCTTCTGGCCAAAGCCGCAGAGCGTCTGCGCCTGTCCGCGCGCAAACTGATCTGGATCAACCCACTGCTCCGCTGGGACGGGTTTGCGCCCAAGGCGCAAGGCATCCGGGCGCTGCTGCCACATGTCGATGCGTTTCGGGCCGGACACAATATCGCATCGCTTGAAAGTCTGGCCATGGCACTGACACGTGCCGATGATCGCGGAGATAAGGACCGGTTGATGGCTCTGCTTCAGAACGACAGCTTGTCTGGCTGATCTGTCCCATCATCAAGCCGTTGGGTGTTTCAGGTTTTTCGTATGACACCCCAAAACGCAGAACGGCCCATCAACACATGATGGACCGTTCCGAATGATCATTCACCTTGAACTACGCAACTCAACGTTCACTACGCAACTGACGGTCGTGTTCTTGACCGGATGTGGACAGGGAGAAAACTGTTCCAACGCATTCGATAATGGCGATATATGGTGGCGAATTTGCGGCAGGGATTAGGGTGATTTTGTGAAATAGCTGTCGCTTGGGCGACAGAAAACCGCCTGAAAGTAAGATTAGCGACAGTTCAGCCGAGCATTCGCGACGTTACTATCACCTTTTAGTGAGTTTTTAACAATGCCGCAGCCCGTCACCCCCTCAATCGCCACCCGCGCCCGTTCCGCCATCTCAATCGAACTTGGCAACACCGCCGCATTCACCCGGATCGCCTGCACCTGATCGCCCTTGCGATATACATCAATCCGCCAGCCATCGACGGTCGTCTGCATGGGCTGGATGCCAAGATACTTCGGTGACGGGGATGAGCAGGCAGCAAGGATCAGACAAAAAAGGGCAGGGCGCATCTCGGTCTCCGGATGATAACACCCACAAAGTGACCAGATTTGGTTAACCAAGTGCTAAAGCGTTTGAACTCTTACTTGAGGCACCAAGCAGGGTACGAAACTTAGGAAAGCTAGAATAATTTCAATGCTGTTCGCGAGATACTGTTTTCCAAGTATATCTCGAAACATCTCAACGTTGCTCAAACAGAGTAATCGCATTCGCCATCATGAACCCGACCGTTTCATAGGGACGATGTTGCTTTGTGAGTGATTAGAATAGGTGTCCCAAGTCGGCTCGTAAGCTTCTGATTGATTTCCCCACACTGTCCAGCCCTTTCGCGGCCCACGAGCAAACAGTTCTAGGCGGTTTTCGAAGCTACAGGCTTCAATCAGGTCATATTGCTCGTCCGGTTTGCGCGAATGCTCACGCTTCTGGCTTGAGATTATATTCTCCTGCGACCGGCCCGGCTGCAATGTTCGCGCATTCTTACCCCGCACGCCGAACAAAAGCACCTCTGTCACGTTCCGAAAGTAAAATCCGACGCCGCGCCTGTCCGGGCCGCCATCCTTGCGGATCTTATACCAGATGATATTCGATTTATATTTGAAGCCCCAATGTTCCATGACCTTCAGGCCCTCGGGCAATAGAGCGTTTGGAACCCAAAGATACAAATGCGCAGGGTCGCCAGCGACGGCCTCAACCGGAAGGTCGCAGATATCCTCCAACGTCATCGTCGGATAGCGCGACAGTCGTTTATGCTCTGGGGCCATTTTTCCGGTGCGGTTCTGAAACTGCCAAGGCGGATCGGCCAGGATCGTCTGGAATTCCTGCCCGCCGAGGTCGTCCATGAAGTCCTTCGTCGCGTTGGTCATTTATGCGTCCTCTCGGTACAGGCTGGGCTTGATTCCAAAGGTTAGGATCGGGCACCCACCCGCACCGCCGCCTTCGATTCTTGGGATAAGCTTGGATAGATGAGTCGTCGAATTGCCATAGGAGCTTCCACGTCCGAGTGACTTGAAGATTTCCTGCAACTCGCTTGATCGTGTCACAATGATCCCGACGCTTACGGTCCGCAACGCATGCAACAGGCGGAAGTTGTTCAAGTCGCGATCATAGAACGGATCCTTGTTGTTCCATTCGATTTCAAGCGCGACACCATTCTTGAAGAGGTCAATCTTATGTGTCGGCGTTTCCATTTCAGTATCGTCCACGACAACTTTCGTATCGAACCGAGTTTCCGCCCAGCCCCGTCTTTCCAGATATGAATCGAATGACGCCGCCAGATCTGTCTTGCTGCCCCCGCCCTTGGAGATGTGAGATTTCTTCAATCTGAACTGGGTCAGCACGCCCATCAGGTCGTCCCATTCATTCGGATGATCGCCGACCATGACCGCACTCGCATGATGCCATTCCCCACAATAGTAGTTGTCCCGCACAAATTGAGGTAGCCGATGCTCCAACATGCTGAGGTGTTCTCTTTTTGATCTCACAACACTTAGAATAACGTTAAGGGTCGCGCGGCTTTTCCGCAATCGCTTTGTCGGTAAAAAACCGAATTGGCTAGCGCGAAGTGATGCGTCCACAAGACTCTGCCGAGCAGACCTTCCAAAATCCCAATGGCTCTCAGTACTGGGCAGACGGATCATCTTGGCTAAGCTGGCCTGCCCGGCACTCACATTCAGCCCAATGGTTCACGCCGTCTGGCTGCGCCACAGCTCTATATCCTTCACAAGCTCCCTTTGCAGCGCTGGCAAGGCGTCTCGGTTCACTACACACAGTGTTGCCGTCTGACCGTCCTCGACTTTGGTCAGCACCAGCGGCGCGGGCAAGGCAGCGGCGATGTCGTTCAGTATCTGGCTGACCACCGCTTCGTCGGCCCAGTCGTTATTGACCCTGGGGCGTCAGGCGATGACTCCGATGGCCGATAAGCATCTCCAGCCTTCCGTCTTCATCAAGACGGATCGACCGGGGCACCTCGGGCGGCAATAGGTCGGTCAGCGGTGTGAATACGGCATCGTCATAACACTTTGGATCGTCGACACATTCATAGTCGAAATGCGTGACCTGATCACTCAAGGGATGCCAGTCGCGGTCGCGTTCAACAAGCCCACCATAAGCATGAAGAACAAGGGCGGGTTGCCGTCGATAGTGGCTTGCTGGATGCTGGGCCAACAGATCGTACAGTCCGACCCCGGGCCGCAGCTGCACGCCCGCCGCCGCCAGCAGCTCAATCTGTTCCTCCAGCCACGACAGCGCTGGTCCCTGAGGTGGGTTTTGCTGCCGATACGCGACGTAGAGCAAAACGCCCAGAAGCGGCAGTGCTATCGACAGGACCAGCCAGGTCGGTATCGGCGTGTCTCCAAGCCTTTGGAACCAATCCCACATCAGTGCCTCGCGTCGTAATCCCCATTGACCGGATGCTAAAACCCCAGCATATCAGCGCAATGACCGATCTGAGCAAAATCCGCAATTTCTCCATCGTGGCGCATATCGACCACGGTAAATCCACGCTGGCTGACCGGCTGATCCAGTCCACCGGCACCGTGGCCGATCGCGACATGAAGGAACAGCTGCTCGACGCCATGGATATCGAGCGGGAGCGGGGCATCACCATCAAAGCCAACACCGTGCGCATCGACTACAAAGCGCAGGATGGCGAAACCTATGTGCTCAACCTGATCGACACCCCCGGCCATGTGGATTTCGCCTATGAGGTGTCCCGGTCCATGCGCGCTGTCGAAGGCTCCCTGCTGGTCGTCGATGCGTCCCAGGGGGTGGAGGCGCAGACACTTGCAAATGTCTATCAGGCCATCGACGCCGACCACGAAATCGTTCCGGTCCTCAACAAGATCGACCTGCCCGCCGCCGAACCGGACCGGGTCCGCGAACAGATCGAGGATGTGATCGGCATCGACGCCTCCGAGGCGGTCGAGATTTCCGCCAAAACCGGCCTCGGCATCCCGGACGTGCTTGAGGCCATCGTCACCCGCCTGCCAGCCCCCGACGGCAACCCGGATACCCCGCTCAAGGCGATGCTGGTTGACAGCTGGTACGATGCCTATCTCGGCGTCGTCGTGCTGGTCCGCATCATCGACGGCCACCTGAAAAAAGGCGACCGGATCAAGATGATGAACACCGGCGCCATTTACCCCGTGGACCGCGTCGGTGTCTTCCGCCCTGCGATGCAGCCCGTCGACACCCTCGGCCCCGGCGAACTGGGTTTTCTGACCGCCTCCATCAAACAGGTCCGCGACACCCGCGTCGGCGACACCATCACGCATGAGAAAAAGGGCTGCGAAACCGCGCTCCCGGGCTTTCAACCCTCCGTCCCCGTGGTGTTCTGCGGCCTCTTCCCCGTGGATGCCGCCGATTTTGAGGACCTGCGCGACGCCATCGACAAGCTGCAATTGAACGACGCCAGCTTCTCCGCCGAAATGGAAACCTCCGCCGCACTAGGCTTCGGCTTCCGCTGCGGCTTCCTGGGCCTTCTGCACCTTGAGGTGATCCGCGACCGGCTGGAACGCGAATACGATATCGACCTGATCACGACAGCCCCGTCGGTGATCTACAACGTCTACATGACCGACGGCAGCCTGGTCGAAATGCACAACCCCGCCGACATGCCCGACCAGGTCAAAATCGACCGGATCGAGGAACCCCGCATCAAGGCCACCATCCTGGTGCCCGACGAATATCTCGGCGATGTCCTGAAACTCTGCCAGGACCGCCGCGGCGTGCAGCTTGACCTGACCTATGCCGGCACCCGCGCCATGGTCGTCTATGACCTGCCGCTGAACGAGGTGGTGTTCGACTTCTACGACCGCCTGAAATCGGTGACCAAAGGCTATGCCAGCTTCGACTATCAGATGATCGGCTATCAGGAGGATCAGCTGGTCAAGATGCAGATCCTCGTCAATGACGAACCGGTCGACGCCCTTTCGGTCATGGTCCACCGCACCCGCGCCGAAACCCGCGGCCGCGCCATGTGCGAGAAGCTCAAGGAACTGATCCCCCAACACATGTTCAAAATCCCCATCCAGGCTGCAATCGGCGGTAGAATTATTGCACGAGAGACACTTTCCGCGCTAAGAAAGGACGTCACCGCAAAATGTTATGGCGGCGACGCAACCCGGAAGAAAAAGCTGTTGGAGAAACAGAAAGCCGGGAAAAAACGAATGCGCCAATTCGGGAAGGTCGATATCCCGCAGGAGGCGTTTATTTCGGCTTTGAAGATGGATGAATGATCTGATGTTCCGCAGCTTGGCCGCATTCCTTATTTTCGCGACAGTGGCAACTGCGGAGCAGGCCGACCTTTCAATAGATTTCGAAAGCATCCCGATCGGCGGCGCGATTGAGAGTAGCGGGCAAAATCGGACTACGTCGACACTGGTTTATCGTGGGGCTGAGGACGGCTCTTTCGTTTTTGACGCCTTCCATAACGCAAGCAGCGGTCAGCCTGACTCCAGGATTTTTCAGGACGAACAGGGAAACACCCAGAAGGTCGTTCATCACAATGGAAGCATGATAACCTATCAGCCGCACGATTGCGGCCGCGTTCTTGGCGTTTGCAGGTACACGGTTACCTATGCGAACGGCAACAGTCAGAGTTTTCAGAGGACGACTCGAACCGATGGCGACGGGTTCATTTCAGAACATGTTCTGGTCAGAGAGGATGGCAAACTAAAGCGTTTCGGGATAAACCTGAGACAAAGGATTATCCCGAAACGCGGTGATAAGCCTATCGGGTGTACGCGTTTCGATTTTATGTGATGTCTCAAGGTAAACTTGAAACGCTTTAGTGGACAGGTATGAGGACCGCTTCCGTCTTTTCGAAGAAGATGGTTTGACAAAATGGAGTGAAAGAACATCGGAGATAGGCCGTGTTCGACCGCCCTCGATAAGGAAGCGGTCTTGGATGGATGATTGAGTTGGGGATGGGGTTTGTCTCAAAATTCGAACACATGAAAAGACCCATGTGATGGGCTGGGGGCTCAATACCTCATCGCAATACGCCTGTACTGCGCCCCATAGCGTCTCGCAAAAAAACCTAGACATCAGGCCGCGCTAGATGCCGTAGTTTTTCCTCATAATGCTCTATAATCGTTCCGGTCGAACCTTACGATTGGGCGACATGGAATGCGCTAAATCAACCTGCCAGCGAGAATTATCTACAAATCACCATAATCATCGGTTAATATTGGGTTAACCGCGGGCCGCATAGGTTGCCCGCCAAAGCTGTAGTACCCGGCGCTCTGCTGTCAAAACTAAACAGACTGTCGGCTAATCCGAGGGTGTTGTTTTGCCGATACTTACACTTACATTCCCGCCGGGCTCGGTGGCGACTGTCTTCAAATCCCAGGGGAACTGGGTGGTCGGCAGTGTGAACACTCAGCCAGTGGTGATCAACATCGACGATGTCGACGGCAATGGGACTATCGACAACGCGGAATGGGATGCCTGGGTGGCCGCGAATGGCGGCAGCGGCGGTGGGAATGATCGTGGCGACACCACCTATCTCTTTGGTGGGAGCGGCAATAGCGGTACTCTGTTTGCCGCCGATGGCAGTGATATCAGCAGTCTGACGACTTCGGAACTCAACGACATCATTGGCGGCCTTGGCAACACTTTCGAGACCGATGTGAGTGATGTCGTCTGTTTCACCGCTGGCACCCTGATCCGCTGCCCGCAGGGGGATATCCCGGTCGAGGCGTTGCGCCCCGGTGATCTTGTGATCACCGCAGATCGGGGGGCGCAGCCGGTGCGCTGGATCGGTCGCCGCCAGTTGGGTCTGGCAGAGTTGATGGCCCGCCCCGGTTTGCGGCCGGTCCGGATTGCCGCGGGCAGTATTGCGCCGGGTGTGCCGGACAGCGATCTGTGGGTCTCGCCCGAACACCGTCTGCTGCTGGACGGGTTCCGGGTCAGTACCTTGTTCGATGCCTCTGCCGTTCTGGCGACGGCGCGGTCGCTGACAGGTCTCGGGGGCATTGGGGTTGATAACCAGACCACAGCGGTCGAATACATCCACATCATGTTCGACCAGCACGAGATTGTCTGGAGCAATGGCACCCCGACGGAGAGCTTCCACGCAACGGCCAGCGGGCTCGATAATCTAGCCGCCGCCACGCGCGCGGAGGTTTTGACATTGTTCCCGGAGTTGCGCACCAATCCCGACCACTGCGCTGCGCCCGCGCGGGCGCTTTTGAGCGATCACGAAGCGGCCCTGATGGTCTGAATCGCTCCGTCAAACCTGGGGTAAATCCCGTAATTCCCGACTGTTTCACTCGCAATACGCTTGCCATACGCTTGCTGGCAGGTGTTTTTCCCGCCAAATGAGCCCCCCGGCGGCAGGGCTGGACCGAGCCGCTCTGGTGCGGGATACTGCCCTCATGCGCACCCTGGCCCTCCTCCTGACCCTGACCGCTTGCACCAACGAGGCATCGCATATGCCCAACCCCTTGCTCCTGCCCGTGCATGGTCTGGCAACCGCCGTTGACAATGCCGCCTACGGCGCGGTGCGGCGAAAGGTGAAGGGTTATATCACCGAAAATCGCGCGGCACTGATGGTCGAACGGCGCGCGCCCGGACCGGCCTTTGCAGGCCTTGCCAAACTCGCAGGCCTGCCCGCCGCGCGTCTGGCCTTGGTGCATAAGGACTTCGTTTCATTGCCAGATCTGCCGGTGGCCGAATGGATCGAGCAGGCCACCATCATCACAATGGTCCACCGTCCCTAAAGCCTGTCAGCCGTAGGTTTCCAGCGCCCATTCCCAGAAACTGCCGGGCACCGGTGGGCGATTTTGGCCCGCTTTCTTATGGATATGAATGCCATAATGCGCCGGATCATCGCGCAGTTCTGCAAAGGAAACATCCCGAAACAGATCCTCCGCCTGCCGCGCCGTCCAGGCATAAAAACTATCCTTCGGCAGCGCCTCATCAAAGCACCCATGCCGCCGCGCCAACCGCGAAAACCCGTCATTCCCATAGATGGTAATACCAAGGTCCTGCGGCGAAAATGCCTGCCTCGTCATCCGCCACCAAAACGGCTTCAACCACCCCCGCATCGGCCCCAGCCAGTTGGGCATAAGGTCAGGAATTTCAATCAGTTTTTCATATTCTCCGATGATCGGATGGTCCTGCGGAAGGTGCAGCACCGAGTACCCCAACCGCCCCCCGCCCTCATGCGCATAGAAGGTCTTTTCTGTATCATAGGTGAACGGACGGAACAGGAAGATATCCGTGTCCAGCCATAGCCCCTCGGATGTTTTCATCTGCAGGATACGAAAGATATCACTGAACTGCACCACAGGCAGCCATGTGCCGCGATGGGCCTGCATTCTGATCGGTTGCAGCCGATCCAGAAGCGCGGGGTCCAGAATGTCCCGCCCGTCGCGCTGCCGTATGTCATCCGGCAGGTTGGGCACGTCGCCGAAGGTAAAGACCGTGACATCCATGTCATTGGCCAGCATGGAGGTCAGACAGACCCGGGCCACGTCATGCAACGGGCCCTCAAACCACATTGTGGCGATACGGTTGGACTGGGTCATGTTGGGAAAAACCAACTCCAGAAATTAAGCCAAACAGGCAAACCCAGCCCGATAAAGAAAGAGTTGTGGGGCTTGCTTAGAATAGGCCGTCATCTCCGTCACGCTCTGCCGCTGTATCGGCGACCACAGCCGCGCCAGCGCCAACCGCCAGCGGAACACAGCCTGATGTCGCGCCAAGCGCCATTAGGCCCACCAAAATCCAAGAGATTTTCTTCATGCTCAGCCCTCCTTTTGATTTCTCAAACCTATCACCGGTTAGCAGATCGGGAAAGGCATAGCCTGCATCTGGATGCGCATGGCGTGGCGCCTCGGTGACAGGGGGCTTTGGTGGTCCACTTACCTTGGTTGCGCATAATGCCTTTCTAGGGTTTGGCACGACCCGGATCAGATAGAATTTTAGGTATTTCTATTGGCTCGGCCTTGTCCTGCTGGCCCCGCGCTTACCGGATTTTAAGACCGGGATGTGACATCTGCTTCAGTCGAAATTCGAACCGGAGCATGTGATGAAGTTGTTCAATATCCTTGGCGTCGCCACGGCGCTAAGTGCCATCGGTCTGACCGGCCATGCCGAAAAAGGGGTTACTGAGGATGCGGTTGCCTTTGGGCAGGTTGCCGCACTTGACGGGCCTGCTGCGGCGCTGGGAACCGGGATGCAGCAGGGTATTCTCGCTGCATTTGAGGAGGCGAATGCCAAGGGTGGCATCCACGGACGAATGCTGAAACTCGAAAGTCGCGATGACGGGTACGAGCCTGATCGCTCTGCGGCTCATGTCACCGATATGATTGCAGGCGACGCCCATATTGGCTTTATCGGCCCAGTGGGCACGCCGACATCCAGCGCGATCCAGCCCCTTGCGTCCGAGGCGGGCTGGCCGTTTATCGGTCCGTTTACCGGCGCCGGTTTCCTGCGCGATGCCAGCCATGGAAATATCTACAATGTGCGCGCAACCTATGCTGCTGAGACTGAGGCATGGATCGCCTATCTGGTGGATCAGGAAGGGATGCAGAACATTGCCATCCTGTATCAGGATGATGGGTTTGGCCGGGTCGGTCTGGATGGCGTGACACAGGCGCTGGAAAAGCGCGGTATGAGCCTGGCAGCTGAGGGCACTTACACCCGCAACACTGTCGCCGTGAAATCCGCTCTGTTGGATATCCGCAAAGCCGAGCCGGACGCAGTGGTCATGGTCGGTGCCTACAAGCCAATCGCTGAGTTCATCAAGCTGTCGCGCAAGCTGAAATTCGAGCCGGCCTTTGTGAATATCTCCTTTGTCGGGTCAAAAGCGCTGGCGGCAGAACTTGGCGAGGATGGTGAAGGTGTGATCGTCAGCCAGGTGGTGCCTTTCCCATGGGATCGCTCGGTACCGGTGGTTGCGGCCTATCAGGACGCAATCGCGGCCGTTGATGCGGCGGCAGAGCCGGGTTTTGTTTCACTGGAAGGCTATATCGTTGGTCGCCTAGCTATTGAGGCGTTGCAGGCTGCAGGCGCTGAGTTGACGCGGGACAGCTATCTTGCGGCGCTGGCTGGGCTAGGTGACATCGACCTGGGTGGTCTGACGCTCAGCTATGGCGCTGGAGACAATCAAGGACTCGATCAGGTCTTTATGACCCGCATCAATGCCGATGGCGGATTTGATCCGATCGAGATGCGCGACGACAATTCCTGAATCAGGTCGGCGGCCTGATGGCCGTCACCTTTCCCCAGATAAATCTAAGACACGAGGGTAGGCCATGGCGGGCGGTGTAAAAGCAAAGATTCTGATCATGATGCTTGTGATGGCGTTGCTGACATTGGCATCGACTGGGGTTGCATTTCTGACCTTCCGCACGCTGAGCGGCAATATTAGTCAGATCAGCAACAACCGTGTTCCGGAAATCACCGCCGCGTCAGAGTTGAATGTGGGCACGTCGATACTGGCGCGGGTCTTGCTGGCCATGAGCAATGCGACCGATCTTGACACGCTGAGTGCGGCACAGCATCGGGTCGACTCCCAGGTCGAGGTTATCAAACAGGAAATCGCAGCCCTTCCTCCGCGTGTGCAAGGGGGTTTTTTGGCCCAGCTTGATACCGTCACTGCCGATATCACCGCCCTGGATCAGGCGCGTATTCAGGAGTTCCGTGCGCGATCAGAAATCGCAGATACGCTTGACCTGGTGATCGGGGTGGGTCGCGATGCATCCGTTCATATCGCTCCCATGGTCAAAGACTCCTACGAAGCGCTGCAGTCAGGTGGTCTGCACACAATTGAATCCATTGATACAACGCTGAGCACTTTGGTTGACCAGCAATTCAAGGGCGTGGCTGACACCCTGCAAGCGCGCTCAGAGATCAATCTGCTGGCGGGTGTTGCGCTTGCGCGGACAACAGTAACTGACTCCGCCACACTCTCGATCCTGAACGATATCGGCCGCGCGGCCTCCGACAACCTTCAGGCGCTGTTGCCAGAACTTGAGACGCATGCGGCTTTGGGGGGCTATATGCCAGAGATCCGCCAGACAGCGGAGTTTTATGCGGCGGTTTTTGCGGATGGCGCGCGCAGTGGCAGCACCAATCGCAGCCGGTTTCTTGAGGCGCGACAAATCGCCGACAGCGCCTTTGCAAGCGCCCTGGATGACATGATCTTTACTCTGACGGTCGGCGCGGCCGATGCAGCCGAGTCCAACCGCGATGAAATCAGTTCGCTGCTTGAGCAGCAGGTCGGTTCGATCCGTAGCCTTTTGCGGCTTGATGCTGCGTTCCAGAAAACCATCACGCGTGCTCTTTCGGCCTCGTTGGTTTCAGGCTCTGATGCCCTGGACAAGGCCCAGTCGGACCTGAATTCTGCACTACTCGAACTTCAGCGGGCTCTTATTGAGGATGCGGCCCTGCAAGGTCTTGCTGCTCAATTGGAGCAAGTGGCCGACAAGCAGGCCGGCATCGTGGCTAAGCGTGCCCGCCTGCTGGGTGCGATTGATCAGAGCGACAAACTGGTGTCAAAGGCGACGGCCAGCGTTGACTCCATCGAGAACGGCGCGGCCGATTATGGACAAAGCGCACTGGAACGCATTCGCAAATCCAGCACAGAGGTTTCCAACGAGGTTGGAGCTGCACAAACCATGATGACTGCAATCGCGGCCTTTTGCGCAGCGGCCGCTATTCTCAGTATCTACATGGTGCAACGAACGCTGGTTACCCCACTTGCTAAACTGACGTCAGCCACCGAACGGCTGGCGCGTGGTGACATGGCACCGATCGAAGGATTTGAGACTCGCCGCGACGAAATCGGACGTATGGGGCAGGCCCTTGGTGTCTTCCGCGAAAACTCGCTTCGTGTTGAGGATCTGAACCGTCAGAACGAGGCGCGCGAGCAACAAGAAAAAGAAGCGCGTCAGGCGATGTTCCGGCTGCTGGCGGAAGAGATTGGGTCAGTCGTTGCCGCGGCGTCCAAGGGGGATTTTTCGCGCCGTGTCGATGCCAGTTTTGACGATCCGGAGATCGCGCAACTGGGCGATGACCTAAACCGCTTGATGACAACGACTGAACTTGGGCTTGATGAAACTCGCGCGGCGTTGCGCGCAATGGCGGCTGCCGACCTGACGCAACGCATGCAAGGGGACTTTAATGGTGTCTTCGGTGAATTGGCGACCGACATGAACGGCACCGCTGATCGCCTGTCTGAGCTTATCGGCAAGATACGCGATTCTGCGACGGCCTCATCCAGCCAGGCAACCCAGTTTACCGAAGGTGCGCAGCAGCTTGCGACCCGCGCCGAACATCAGGCTGCTACGCTGGAGGAAACCGCCAGCGCAATGGAGGAGATGTCGCAGACGGTCAAGGCAAGTTCGTCCTCTCTGATCGAAGCAGAAAACCTGTCTGGTCAGGTGGCCGAAAAAACTGAAACCGGCAGTTCGGCGGCAAATGCGGCGGTGGAGAATGTTCAACTGATCCAGGAAAGCGCGTCAAAGATCCACGACATCATCACGGTGATCGAGAATATCTCGTTCCAGACCAATCTTTTGGCGCTGAACGCTGCGGTTGAAGCCGCGCGCGCCGGCGACGCTGGCAAAGGGTTTGCCGTGGTCGCATCCGAGGTGCGCGCACTGGCGCAGCGTTCAACCGAAGCGGCGAGCGAAATTTCAGAACTGATCCGGGAGAGCACCGAACGGGTTGATCTTGGTGTCCAAAGTGTCGAAGCCGCACGCTCCTCTTTTGATGAGATAGACGCCTCGGTCCGGCCGGTTATTGAGTTGCTGTCGCAAATCTCAGCCTCTGGCAGAGAACAGGCCATGGGTATCGGAGAGGTCAGCCAGGCAGTGAACCGGATGGACGAGATGACCCAGGAGAATGCGCGTCTTGCCGACATGTCCGGGTCCATGGCTCAGGCGCTTGCGGGTCAAATATCCGAACTTGAAGAACTGGCGTCTGCATTCAAAACCGGCGGATCGGGCATGCACATGTCGCAAGGTTATATTGGCAGAAGTCTTGATCAGCCGAAGCTAGGCGCTGAGCGGGCGGAAGCCGACGCGGTGGGGGGTGATGTGGAACCGTTTGATGAAGATGCATCGGATGCGGCATTTCTGTCGGTGGCGGAGGCGCATGCGATTGACTAGGGCTTGTTAACACTATTGTCTATCGCTGAAATGTTCTAACTATATGTTATGAATGAGATAACAGAAAGCCACTACGCGCTGATCTGCCCCTACTTACCGGTTCAGCGCGGGAATGT
>NZ_JBTLNE010000075.1:0-14177 GCF_054457435.1 Halovulum sp. GXIMD14793
TTTTTGACACATCAAGCGGGATCGCTCCTGTGGCGGCAAGCGGATGGACGTCCCGGGTTGCGAAAGCCGGGGAAGCGCTTGTTCTGGATGCCTTTGCATCTACCGACCTTGACGGAGACTTGCTTGAGGGGTCGTGGCGGCTGGTGTCCCGCCCGCAGGGCAGTACCTCGGTCGGCGTAACCCGTGATGACTATCGCTATGCGCTGACGCCGGATATCGCGGGCGACTATCTGCTGAAGCTGACCGTCGAGGACGGGATCGGCCATAATGCTGACAGTGCAGCCGTTTTGGTAACGACAGACGATCTGCGACCTGTGGCCGTGATTGAACCTGCATCGGGAAGCGTCGGGACGCCAGTGACCTTGGATGGCGGACAAAGTTACGATCTCGACGGCAGCCCAGTGACGCATGAGTGGGCACTTCTGGCTGCGCCGTCAGGCAGCACAGCCGGTCTGGGCAAGACCGATGGGGTCACCAGCACGCTGACGCCGGATGTCGCCGGGGATTATGTGGTCCAGCTGATTGTATCAGACGAGACAGGGTCCGGTCGTCCGGTGACGCGGCTGATTTCGACCGATGCCGCTTTGCCGGTTGCTGTTGCCGGACCGGATGCCTCTGTCGAGTGGGACAGCGTCGTGACACTGGATGGCAGCGGTTCTTATTCTGCGGACACGATTACATCATATGACTGGGATCTGATCGGGCTGGCGGGACCCGTTGGGTCATCCGGCCGCCTGAATGGCCCTGAAGGGAGTGCAGTCCGTGAACTGGAGCCGGGCATCCGAACCGCATATCTGCATGATGTGCTGAAAACCATCAACGTGTTTCACGATCGTGAGTTTGGCGGCCATTGGGATTGGGGACTGGGGCAGTTT
Organism: Halovulum sp. GXIMD14793; assembly: GCF_054457435.1. NCBI lineage: Bacteria > Pseudomonadati > Pseudomonadota > Alphaproteobacteria > Rhodobacterales > Paracoccaceae > Halovulum > Halovulum sp. GXIMD14793. The sequence continues at coordinate 876 of NZ_JBTLNE010000075.1, forward strand.
CATAAACCCATTGATACCAACCTGTCGCATTGTCCGCCCTGGCATGACGGTGATGTGCATTGCTTGTATACGCCCTGGCAGCGAACGGGTGTCGATGTTGCCACGGCACCGGTCAATCTCAATCCGATCAACCTGTTGCATGGTGAGTTACCACCTGTCCTTCTGCCCAAGGGTTATGTCGTTCTGGATGACGGCAGCAAGGTGATGATCTGGCGGGTAAGGATGCCTCATGGCGACAACCGGATGATCCGGCTTGAACTTCTGGACGGAAGCTGGTCCAGCGAACAAGTTTTGCTGGGTGGGGTTGATGCTTATATCCGCGCCCCGTTCTCACTAATGCCGATGAAGATTCACGTATCCGGAGACTTCTGGGGCAAGTCGTTCCCGCTTTTGCTGCCATTCTGGAAGCACGAATTCGTTTGCCTGGGACTGGAAGCCACGGTGGCACAGCTTCAGGTGCGGACGGCAACGGCATCTTCTTATCCTGATACGGTCTATGTTGGTGAAGGGAACCGGGCGCCCCGCGCTTTGTCAGTTCCAGCGCGTGAGGTTTTGAACGGTCAGGCAGTTAGCATCAATGCGGCCGACATGTTTGAAGATACCGATCCGCTGACCACAACCTGGTCCCTTATTGCGCGTCCCCAAGGCAGTGCTGCCAGCATCGGTGGCCGCCTGGTGACCGGCGCAAGCGCCGGGTTCACACCCGACCGGGCTGGTGATTACCTTTTACAGGCCGTCGCTCATGATGGTGATCTTTCGGGCCAGCCACGAGTTCTGCGTGTGACGGTTGTCAACACCGCTCCGGTGGCTTTTGCAGGAGCGGATCTTACCGCCTTTGTCGGAGAGACGGTGACGCTGAATGGCAGTGGTTCATCGGACGCTGACGGGGACCCTTTGTCTTACGCCTGGAGTATTGCGTCCGCCCCTGCCGGCAGTAGCGCGACGCTTACCAATCCCGCGCTCGTTACCAGCGATTTTAAACCCGACCGCCGTGGCAGTTACGTTTTTGAGCTGACTGTATCTGATGGTTTGCTGAGCAGCACCGACAATGTGACACTGACAGTGCCCAACCGCGCGCCCGTTGCCAGCATCGAGGGCACAACCAGCGCGTCAACAAGAGAGACGGTCAGTTTGTCGGCGGCAGGATCAAGCGATCCGGATGGCGATCCGCTGACCTATCTTTGGGAGTTGACCGGAAAGCCGTCTGGATCGGCGGCGTCGCTGTTGCTGGTCTCAGATACAGAAGCGGGGTTCGAGGCTGATCTGGCTGGCGACTATACCATGACGCTGACCGTCTCTGACGGGCTGGAAAGTGCCACAACGACACATACTGTCAGCGTTACACCATCCAATGGCCCACCGGTTCTGGGGCCCTTGCAGGCGGTCTATACCGTAGAGATCGGCCTGGAGCTGGGACTTGATATCGACGCGATTGACCCCGATGGCGATCCGATTGGGTTCTATGCGCGGCCTCTGCCGCTGCCCCAGGGTGTCGTGCTGAATACCCGTACCGGCATGCTGAGCTTCCGCCCTGAAACGGGTCAGGAGGGGGACTATGTGCTGACGGTTGGTGCGTCTGACGGCGTGCTGACCGATGAAAAGACGATCACGATCCGGGTGATCCCCGCCAATGCCGGGGAAACTGCGGTGACCGGTGTTGTCCTGGATGCCGCTGCCTTTGCGCAAGGCACTGAAACGCCGCTGGCCGGGATGCCGGTGCGTCTGAAAAAGGCAGCGCTGATGACGGTGACCGCCGCTGATGGCAGCTTTCGCTTTGGCGGGCTGACCGACGGGCGGGATCAGGTCTTTATTGAACCTTCCGCGAACGGCGGTCCCGGGGGCTATGCGGCGGCGCACCGCCTGATCCGCGTGACCGGCAATCAGATCAGGGACCTTAGCCCGAAATTCCTTTTGACCCCGCTTGGCGATGGGTGTGCCTCTGTTGTGTCGGGGCAGGAAACGGTGCTGACCGGCACGACAAACGGGGTTACCGTCAGGATTGCCGCCGATACCGTGAAAGATGCCGATGGCAATGCGTATGGTGGTCAGATCTGCCTTGGGACATTGCCTCAGTTGTTCGAACATGAGGCCCTGCCCAAGGATGTAGCGGCCTGTCAAATATACGCCTTGGACGCGCCTGGCGCTGTCTTTACGCAAGGGGTCCAGGTAACGGCTCCAAACCTTGATAGTCTGCCGGAAACTGCGGAGTTGCGGTTCTGGCAATTGCGTGATCGGTTGAGCCGGTTCCAGATTGCGGGCCGTGCCATGGTCGACACGGGTGCGGCGACTGTAACGACCCAGACATCGGTTCTAAAAGATGGTGGAACGCTGTTCGCTTTCCTGCCGCAAGCCCCGCGTGTAACACGATCAGCCGACCAGCCTGGTGCCGGGTATCAGATGCTGACCCCGCTGGAAGGTGATCTGTCGCAAGGCTATGCAGTGACCCCGTATCAGTCCTTTGGACAGGCGCAGTCCACTGCACTTGTCTACCATTCTCAGGCGGCTGATCCGACTTTGATCATTGCCGGTGACGTTACTGTTGCGGCCAATGCGGGCTTGCCAAAAACACTGAGTTCGACGATCCGTCTGGCCGGGCTGGAGATCGACCAATCCCCGACCTGGACACCGCGCCAAGGGGCGAATGGCCAGACCCCGGCCCTGCTGGGTGAAGCCGTGACCCTGCGCCAGTCCGCCCCCGTCGATGCCATCGGCATTCCGGCCGGACGCCATCCGCTGAGCTTCACCACCAAGGCAAAATACGACTGTTCCACGGTTGTTGCCAGCTATACCGGGGAGGCGTTCGTCCATAACGAAACACACAGCCCCTACGGCCCTGGCTGGTCCATCGGCGGCCTGCAAAAGCTGGTGAAAAACCCTGACGGTACCGTCGCTATCATCACCGATGATGCGATCACGCCGTTCAATCCGAAGCCGACATTCACTGAATTCGAAAGCGAACCGCTCGTCTTCGATATCTATGGGGAACAGGGCGTAAATGTAGCGGACATGGACTCAGATGGCTTACAGGACATTGTTTACGGCGAAAGCGGATATGGAACGGTAGGTATCATTGCCAATTTCGGCGACCGGCAATTTGAGAAGGTGCGTGAAATCAATGTAACCACGCCAGCCAGTATTCCTGATGATGGTGGGTTTTACTCACCTAACCTTGCAGGTACGAGTACCGGAGATATCAACAACGATGGAATTTCAGACGTCGCCTTTTTCTCGCAGTATACAAGGCTTGTTGGCTTTATACTGAATGATGGATTTGGAAATTTCGATAAAACAATCGTGCGGACGGGTACCAGAATGCTCGATGGCATTTTTACCGATTTCGACCAGGACGGCAGGGCAGACTATCTCGCGACGGGTACTTGGGGAGCGACTTCGCGATTGGCTCTGGGCATACACTTCAACTTGAGCGCCGGAAAAGACGACTACTACCAGACCTGGGTCAAGAGCGCGCTGCAGATCATGTCAGCGGATTTCAACGGAGATGGTTTGAACGATATCGCCGCGAGGGACCGCTTTGGCATCGATGTATTCTACTTCAACGGTGATCGCTTCGTTTATGGTGCCAATGACGTGGGCGGCGCTTCATTAAATCTCCTTGGGCGTTATGCTGATCATGGCGATTTCAACAATGACGGCCGCCTTGATTTCGTGCTGGCATCGGGCTCTGAGATCAAGGTTATCCTTAGCACCGGCGCTTCGAGCTACTCAGAGCCGATTGCTCTAACGATCCCATCTGATCCCGTTTTGCGTCCCCGAGTATTTGCATTTGACGTAAACGGAGACGGTCATATCGATGTTCTTCATTCGACCGATAACTCGATCATTTTACACGCTGGCGTTGGCGATGGCACTTTTCTTCCCTTCGAAACAACAGAAATATCGCATCCGATTCAGGACTACACTGTCGCCGATATCGACGGTGACGGTTCATTGGATCTGATCTCTACGTCAATTTTCAATCTCTATATCGATTTCTCGCGACCAACGGAAAGCGGACTTTTTGTTGCAGGTGCAGGCGATTATTCAACTCTCGAACAACTGTCCTCGGGCGGTTGGGTGCGGACCTACAAGGACGGCACAAAGGTTGAGTTTGATGCCAATGGTTTGCAGACTAAAACCATCGATACCAACGGCAATCAGATCACCTATGCCTATGATGCGGCGGGACGGCTAACCAAGGCGACGGATGCTGTCGGGCTGGAGACAGTTTATAGCTATGGCCCATCCGGATTTCTGGAGTCGATCACCGATCCCAGCGGACGGGTCACCTCTTTCGGGCGAAATGCCAACGGGAGCATCGTCCAGATCGTGGAACCCGACACCGCCACCATCGGCTTTGGCTATGACGAAAAGGGCCGGATGACCTCACGCACGGATCAGCGCGGCAACACATTCGGTTTCGCCTATGGCGTTGCCGGGGCCATCAGCGGCATTACCACGCCGGATGGTGCCAGTGTCGCGATGTCTGTCGGTGACATGCTTGGGCTTGAGAATTTCGCGCCCGGCACGGACCTGAAATTTGTTGAACCGAAGGACCGGATCACCACCGTAACGGACAAGCGCGGCGGTGTGACAAAGACCGAAGTCAACGAATTTGGGGCTGTTCTGCGTGTGACGGACCCTCTGGGCCGCGTGACTGATATGCAGCGCAATGCCGACAACCTGGTGACCCGGGCGGAAACGCCCTATGGCAGCGGCGATCGTCGCGTCGACACCATGGCGTATGATACATCCGGCAACCTGACGGCCCTGGTCGAAGCGGTTGGCACGCCGCAGGAGCGCAGCCGAAGCTATGTCTATGGCGACCTCAGCCGTTTGATCGAGAGCACCGATCCAGGCGGTTTTGTCACCCGCAACGAATATGACGCCAAGGGTAATCCGACGAAGACCATCATGCCCGAAGGGGACGAGGTCACAATGACCTATAACTCCCGCGGGCTGATGACGGCGCAAACTGACCCCAGGGGCAACACAACGGTGTTCGACTATGACACCAAGGGCAACATGTTCTACACCCGCAATGTCGAAGCTACGGTGACACAGATGGAGTTCACGCCTGCCGGGCTGCCGTTCTCCACCACCGAGGCTTTGGACAACCCGCTGCAGCGGACCCGGATGACGAATTTTGACTCCAAGAACCGTGTGACCAGCCAAACCGACGCGCTGAACAACACGCTGAAGTTTGGCTATGACGTGCTGGGCAACCAGGTCCGGTTCGAGGATCAGGCCGGGCGCGTCGCGACATCTGTCTTTGACAGTATGAACCGCTCCGCCGGGGGCACCGATCCGATGACCGGCACCTCGACCGTTACCCACAACGCGGAAGAGACCGAGATGAAGGTCACCGATGCCGCAGGGCGCGAGGATGTGACCGAGCTGGATATCCTCGGCCGCCTGTCGCGCACCACCGAACCGCATGGCGCGGCCCGTCAGGACGGCTATGACGATGCCGACCGGCTGACGGCCATGACGGATGCCAAGGGCGGGCAGACGACCTTTGAATATGACGCGCTTGGCCGCGCCATCCGCCAGACCGACCCGACCGGCAAGGCCTTTGTCACCGAATACGACGCGCGCGACAATGTCACCCGTGTCGTCGATGCCGATGGGGATGCCGCGACCTTTACCTATGACGGGAATGGCCGGCTGAAAACGATGACGACGGCAGATAACAGCTATACTTACAGCTATGATCCGGCCTCGAACCTGACGGCCATTGCCGATAGCGACACGCGGATCGACATGACCTATGACGCGATGAACCGGGTGGTGACCGAAACGGTGACCTATCCGGGCCTCGCCCAGCCGGTCACGCTGACCTATGCCTATGACGCGCTGTCGCGCCGCATCCGCACATCGGACAGTTTTGGGGGTGTGACGGAATACACCTATGACGCCGAGAACCGCCAGACCCGGGTGACGCAGCCCTGGGGCGGGGCGATAGACTTTACCTATGATGTGGATGGGCGTGTGCTGTCGAAGCGGTATGAGAACGGCTCGGCGACGGCGGTCAGCTATGATGCGGGCGGGCGGCTCGGGGCGTTGCGGCACAGTTTTGCGGGGGCGGATTTCCATCACCGCAGCTTTGGCTATGACGCGGCGGGGCGGGTCATTCTGCTGAAGGACGAGGTGGAGCCGGCGCGCGCTCGGACGCTGTCGCATGATGCGGGGCGGCGTCTTGTGGGCGTGAATGAGGGGGTCCCGGCGGGCGATGGCGGCGTGCCGGTGCCGGTCGAGGATTACGCCTATGACCTTGAGGACAACCGGACGGCCTCGCACCTGACCTCGGGCTATGTCTATGATAACGCGCACCGTTTGCTGGAAACCGCGGCGTTTTCCTACACCTATGACGGCAATGGAAATCGGGTGACACGGACGGACAAGTCTTCGGGCGAGGTGGTGAGCTATGGCTGGGACGCGCAGGATCAGCTGGTCTCGGTTGGGTCGTCCGAGGGCTGGTCGCTGAGCTTCGCCTATGACGCGCAGCAGCGGCGGGTGGGGAAGACGTATACGGCCACTGACGGGACCATCACCACGCAGGTCTTCGTCTACGACGGCCCGAACGTCCTGTTTGTGTTCACGACCGAGGGCGGAGTGACCAAAGCCCGCCGCTGGATGAACGCCTACGGTTTGGATAAACGGTACGGGTTTGAGGATTACCCCTCGGCCTCGCCAAACCCCGGCAACGGGATGGTCTACGAAGTACATCAGGATTACCTTGGCTCCATCGTCGCTGTGGTCGACCCGACCACCGGCACGCAAGTGTCGCGCTATCGCTACGACAGCTTCGGCCAACGCACCGTGATCAGCGAAAGCGTGAAACCTGGCTACGGCTTCACCGGCCAACAGTTTGACGAGGAAACCGGGCTGGGGTACTTCCGAGCGCGGTATTATGATCCAAAGGAAGGGCGGTTTCTATCCACTGATCCACTTGGGTTCCCGGATGGGCCGCTGAATGGGTACAACTATGTAGCTGCAACGCCATATCAGCATGTTGACCCGACTGGAATGTCTATGGCGGCACCACTGGTTAGCACAATGGTGCGGCAAGCCGATATTACCAATGAGCAAACAATGCTAAATGCCGGGATTGCCGGTCGAATGGCTGCTCTAATTGCAAATGCACTTCTTGACGCGGCTTACAACTTTGGGACAAGTACACGTGGCAGGGATGTCAACTACCCAGGCATATCTTCGGTAGGGACGCCAAAGTTAGATCCGCCCCGAGGCAGTAATTGCTATCCATTGGTGGATAGACTGCCCTGGAATCTTCTTGATTTCGACGATACGCCGACGACTCGACCTCATCCGCCCAACACGCCAGATAGCGACAACGATCATGATCGAGCGATAGAAACAAGACGCCTCATGCTGCTAAAATGGAACAAAGATTATAAGCGCATCAAGTATAGTTTTATCTGGAAGAATCGCGAACAGCGTGCTGCTTGGGGTGAGAAAGTGAGCACATGTCGGCCAGATCTGCAGTATACGGTCAACTATTCACTAAAATATCTAGAGGAATATTACCGTCCCGGGCGTCAATTGGAGACCATAAATAAAATTCTTATCATGAACCGGGCTGATCCTTTAGCTAACCTGATTGGCGTACGTATCGGGGGGCGTCGTTGATGCCAGAATTACCAAAGCCTGATCCGTGTGACCTGACCCTGCTACTTTGGGATCGCCCGATTGAGTTGATAGATCCATGGTTCTCTGCGGAAATTCACCGCGGAAACTTGTCAAGGGAAAAAGAATCTAAGACCGCTAGCGGATTGCCCTATCGTCCGCACCGTCGAATAGCACGCACATGCGAAAGCAAGTCTCCGCCGCTAGCGGAGCAATTCCCTATTAATCCACGATCACCGGATTTGTACTTCAGTCTTATTTCTCCGGACGTAGAATCAAATCTGTGTATTGCTGAGTGTAATAGTGTTAGCTTTCTGTATAGTGACATAGCAGTTATTAGTATGTGTGTGGGGTGTAAGGCATTTATATTTCATGCTTCACATATAAACGGCATCATGGCTTCAAGTTTTTTCAGTTTATTTGAGAAAGGGCGCCTTGGTAGACATGTTCGAGTTGATTGGGAGGAGGACGCTCAAGGTTCGATATCGAATGTCTTTTTCCAAAAAGGCAGCACGCAGCCCTGGGAAAAAAATGATAGATACTTGAACTCCGATGTTGCGCTGCGGTTACCTAGGGATCTGCTTATTGAGTACATTGAGGCGCTGGGACTAGATTTTTTGAAATATCAAGATCGAGCTTTTGATAGAATCATAGATTTTTTCCCGATTGGAGAAGGTGATAATTTGGTCGGCTACGCCGACAAAATACCTTTTTTGGAGGCCGCTTCAGATTCATATTTTAGCGATAATAGTCATTTTCCTTAGCTACGGCTGGGACGCGCAGGATCAGCTGGTCTCGGTTGGGTCGTCTGAGGGCTGGTCGCTGAGTTTTGCCTATGACGCGCAGCAACGGCGGGTGGGGAAGACTTATACGGCCACTGACGGGACCATCACCACGCAAGTCTTCGTCTACGACGGCCCCAATGTGCTGTTCGTCTTCACGACCTCCGGTGGGGTAACAAAAGCCCGCCGCTGGATGAACGCCTACGGGCTGGACAAGCGGTACGGGTTTGAGGATTACCCCTCAGCCACCCCGACACCCGGCACCGGCACAGTGTATGAGGTACATCAGGACTACCTCGGCTCCGTCGTGGCCGTGGTCGATCCGACCACCGGCACGCAAGTGTCGCGCTATCGCTACGACAGCTTCGGCCAACGCACCGTGATCAGCGAAAGCGTGAAACCTGGCTACGGCTTCACCGGCCAACAGTTTGACGAGGAAACCGGGCTGGGGTACTTCCGAGCGCGGTATTATGATCCAAAGGAAGGGCGGTTTCTATCCACTGATCCACTTGGGTTCCCGGATGGGCCGCTGAATGGGTACAACTATGTAGCAGCGACGCCATACCAGAACAACGACCCATTAGGGCTTGTAGGGACCACGGCATTTGTCCAGCACTCCCGTGATAAGGTAACAAACGACATATATGCATCGACTATTGCGGGTGCGGCGACAGGGCTTCTACTGGAGCAATTCAATGAGGTTTTTCTGTTTTTGGAAAGCCTTGGCGGGCTTCAAGGCAACATGGGCGCCGATATAACTGTAGGAGGATCAACTGGCGGCGGCGACTCTGAAAGGATTAGCTTCCTCATTCGTCTGAACTCCGGGTGCAAGCCGCTAAACATGCCAGGGCCTGTGCAAAACATCACCCTAGACGATAGCAAGCGCAACCATGGAGGTCCGACACATAATGCGATCGTAGCTTGGCGTGTCGCTAGTCTTGTGCGTAACCGTGCTGAAAGGCTTAGAAAGATCGGTTCGCTCAGCATGATACCGGTTGTAAACAGAAACCAGATGAATGCAAAAAGACAAACAGTCAGCAATTGTAAGCCGGATATCCAGTATGATTGGGCAGGCGGCACCATGCAACATCTCGAAGAGATTTCGGTTTCGTCGCTTATCTTTCGGGAGTTTGCTAAGGGAATTGTCATGCTTCAGGCGGACCCGAACGCAGGGTGGGTGCTGATACGGCGCTATAAGCGCCCTTGAACGGTAGAGCCCTTAACGACATGAATGAACCGCTGCCAGATATACCAGTTATTTCGGTTATCTTTGTGCGCACTACTTTTGATGAAGTTGCCTCTTATTATCGGGGTGAGCTTCTTTCTGCGCAAGAAAGTGACCCGGAACGGGAATTCTATGAGCTTCGGGACGAGGCTGCGAAGATTGAATTGGGGTTCGGGCCCGATACGGACCTATGTCATATTGATAAGCGCATGGCCGAAGCTTATTCGCTCCGGGGTAGTGTGAGAGTGTCGATTGTCAGGTCAAACCCGTCGCTGGTTATGGTTGAGCAGCGGGCAAACGTTGTGCTTCCGTTTGAAGACCAACGGCTTCATCAGTGGACGGGATGTGGAGTATTTCAGTTTTGGAGCACTATTGGTGAGGACCCTTTAAAAAAACTTGCGCCAAAACTGTTTCATCTAGGTCCGATTCCTGAAAATGGCTTCAGCTACATAGACAAAAACACAGGCCGTCATGTTTGTGCTTACCAGGACAACACAAAAGCCGTCTATAACAGCTCCGGCGAACCTCTCGATTTCGAAAGACCATCAAATTACAAAAAGCGTCGAAAGCTGGACAGAGTAAACCGTGAACTTATTTTTGAGTATATGAGTGCGATCGGTGTCGACCCGGTGGCAACTTTTCTTCGACGGGAGTTGGATTCCCCGATACTCTTTTCCTCAGATCACGGCGGAACTCCGGTCACCCGTTATGTGAAGGAACGCGACCGATATATTGAGTATTGTCGGGAGCAAAACCTTCTGTAGGCCCATATGGTTCTGCTGAAAGACGAGGTGGAGCCGGCGCGCTCTCGGACGCTGTCGCATGATGCGGGGCGGCGTCTTGTTGGGGTGAATGAGGGGGTTCCGGCGGGCGATGGCGGCGTGCCGGTGCCGGTCGAGGATTACGCCTATGACCTTGAGGACAACCGGACGGCCTCGCATCTGACCTCGGGCTATGCCTATGATAACGCGCACCGTTTGCTGGAAACCGCGGCGTTTTTGCTCCAAAGAGTGGATACCAAAAGGTATGGTGGAAAATTTGGCAGATACTGATAGCTTCGGGCTAAATATCCTGTTTACACCCGCAGCGAGGGCTATCCGGTATTTTGCTACGTCTGAACTGGCAAAGCTAAAGGTGGCCGGACCACATCCTTGGCACGATCGAAATGCTCTAATCCCGGGGGAGCCCGCAGACTCAGAAATCTACCTTGAAGTCTTGCACAATGCGGGGCAGTTTTTTGCAAACTGTCCGCATGCCGCAAAGCTAGTCGAAGCGTCTGTTATACAGTTTGGCCCGCCACCAGTTGTCACTGTACCCTAATCAGAATCTGCGGATTGGACGCCTTTTCGACGGTTTCTGTACCCCTAATTACAATATATCCACAGGACTCTGCGTCAGTGGCGTAACCGTCCGGTCTGCCCGCTCTGACGACGTTTGAAGGAGAGTGGTAATGTCCATTTTCGATAATGGACATCTTGAGGCGGTTTATGGCTGGGAAGAAGGGTCAGAAGAAGCGGTTCTGGTCGGATGATGAGAAGCGTTCGATCTGTAGGCAGACGACGGTTCCTGGCGTATCGGTCGCGCAGGTTGCACGGCGGTACGCGATGAATGCCAATTTAATTCACAATTGGTTGAAGGACCCAAGGTTTGCCCCGGAGCCCGAGATTGCTGGACCGGATTGCCACGGTGGCTTTCTCCCAGTTGAGATCGAAGGGGCGGTCGCCGTTCCATTGGTTGAAGACGCGAGAGATGTGGATTCGATGGTTTCGGCTCAGCGGGTTGATATCACCTTGTCGGACGGCCGGCGTATTTTGGTTGAAGGCCCTACGGCGCTTTCCGGCGTTCTGGCTTTGGTCGAAGGGTTGATGGTTTGATCCCGGTTCCGGCCAACACGCGTATTTGGTTAGCCGCAGGTGTCACGGACATGCGCAAGCAGTTCAATGGGCTGTCGGCTTTGGCCGAGAGCGTTCTGAAGCAGGACCCCTATTCGGGACACCTGTTTGTCTTTCGCGGCCGACGGGGCGATCTGGTGAAGATCGTGTGGTGGGATGGCCAAGGAGCGTGTATGTTCTCCAAACGTCTTGAGAAGGGCAAATACGTTTGGCCCGCTGCTGCGGATGGCAAGGTGACGGTCAGCCCGGCGCAATTGTCGATGCTTCTGGAAGGCATTGACTGGCGGGCGCCACAGCGCACTTGGCGGCCTTTGACTGTTGGTAATTTGGACGCAAATCCAGCATCTTAGGATTCACTATCCTAAGGGGTTCAGCTATAAGTCGGGCTATGTTCGATGCCCCAAAATCCCTGCCATCCGATCCCGGCGCGCTGCGTATTGCAGCGGAGGGTTTGGTTGAATTGGCAAAGGCCCAGGCTTTGGAAATTGAGAAGCTGAAGCATCAACTAGCGGGGCACAACCGGCACCGTTTCGGGTCCAAATCTGAATCTGGCGACCAACTGAACCTTCAACTCCGGCTCGAAGAGGAAGAAACGGCCGCCGCCCGGACCACACCACCTGAAGAGACGGCGGATCCCGAGCAGAAGCAAAAACCAAAGCGCAAGCCGCTGCCGCCAACCCTGCCTCGCAATGAGCAGATACTGAGCCCAGGTGAGGCGTGCAAATGTGGCGGCGATCTTCGGGCCATTGGTGAAGATGTGACCGAGGAACTGGAATATGTTCCCGGCCGGTTTGTTGTGAACCGGATCGTCCGCCCTCGGCTGACATGCAAATGCTGCGACACGATTGTGCAGGCCGCGTTGCCATCGCGTCCCATTGAGCGCGACCGACCTGGTGCCGGTCTGTTGGCCCATGTGCTTGTGAACAAATACGCGGACCATTGCCCTTTATATCGCCAAAGCCAGATCTTCGCCCGCGAAGGCATTGACCTGGATCGTTCCACGCTGGCGGGATGGGTTGGGCAATCTACCAAGCTACTGGAGCCTCTTGCTGACGCCATCGGACGGTACGTTCGCGCCGGAGCGTCGATCTTCGCGGACGATACCCCGATCAGGATGCAGGCCAAAAAGAAATGCGCGACCGCCCGCATTTGGACCTATGTCCGCGATGAACGACCATGGGGCAGCTCCGATCCACCGGCGGCTTTGTACAAGTTCAGTACAGACCGCGAAGGCAAACATCCTTCAGAGCATCTGGTCAATTACCAAGGCTGGAACCATGCGGATGGATATACTGGGTTCAACGACCTCTTCGCCAAGGACAACGTCCATGAGATGGCCTGCATGGCCCATGTCCGCCGCAAGTTCGTCGATATCTTCCAGTCACAAGGCTCACAGATCGCCGAAGAGGCCATCCGCCGCATCGCGCTTCTCTATGCTGTCGAAAAGGCAGCGCGCGGCAAATCGCCGGAAGAGCGGGTTGCTCTGCGCCAGAAGGGTGCCAAACCGGTGTTTGACGAACTCGAAGGTTGGCTCGACGCGCAGCTGAACCGCATCTCCGGCAAATCTGAACTCGCAAAGGCGATCCGATATGCCCTCGGGCGCATGAAGAAGATGCGCGGTTATCTCGCGAACGGCTTCCTGGCCTAGATGGCCCGAAGCTGCATATTTGGGCTTTTGGAAGAACATGAAGAGAACAAATTGGCGATTGACGGCTTGATATGATCTCAGATGATGCTTGCGTCTGGAGGGGTCATGACA
>NZ_JBTLNE010000076.1:0-13921 GCF_054457435.1 Halovulum sp. GXIMD14793
TTCAGCGCGCTCAACGCCCTGAAGAAGTTCATCCAGAATTTCCTTTGAGATAGTCATTCATGCTTCCTTTCGGTGAAGCATGAACCGGATCAGTCATACACAAAAGACCGGACACTCTCTCAAAGACCGGCTTGGCCTTATCTTGGCGCAAGGCAACGCGTTCCTCTGGGGATTTGCCTCGGGCTTCCTTCTCCACTGCATAAAGCTCTGCGATCTGCGTGATCGCCTGTTTGACGATATCCGCGCCGGTGCGCTCGAACTCGTCCACGAACTTGCGGCGCACATGCACCATGCAGGCTTGTTCATCGGCTTTGCCCTCACCAAACAAGCCATTGAAGCCAGCAAAGCCATCCGCATGCACGGTGCCGGTATAGCCGGAGAGATGGTTGACCGGGTGTTCGCCCTTGCGATCCGTGCTGAACTGATACCACGCGCAAGTTGGGGTTTCGCCATTCCACGGGCGTTCATCGCGCACATAGCTCCAGAGCCGCGCGGTCTGGGTCTTCTTGGGCTTGAGCTTGCTTTACAGTTTGACTGGTGTGTCATCCGCAAAAAGCGCCGGGCCCGCCCTGACCAGTTTGCCGATGTGACCGGCCAATGGCTCGAGCAGCGCCGTGCTACGCCCGACCCAATCGGTCAGAGTGGAGTGGTGCAGCGACCTTCTCACGAGCGAAGATTTTGGATTGCCGATCCAGCGCCAGGTGATCGCAGTATTTGCCAACCAGCACGTGGGCCAGCAGGCCCGGGCCGGGGCGGCCCCGTTCAATTGGGCGCGACGGCAATGGAGCCTGAGTGAATGCCTCGCAGCAGGTGCAGGCCATGCGTGGGCGGATAATGCGGCGCACAACAAAGCGACCGGGGATACCCGCGTGTTCGATGGCACTGGGATCAAGACATCAGCCCTTCGACCAAGGCCAGACTGCCGAAAGGGCCGTCGTGCCCTCCACCAAAATGCGCCGTCCATCTGACAACGTGATGTCCACGCGTTGCGCCGAGGCTGGCTCGGTCAACGTTGGGGTGGAAACCTGCATATCGAAAGGTGACGCTACCGGCACGGCATCCGCAATCTCGAAAGGCAGCAACCCGCCTCAATGGTATCCAGCACCTCACCGGCCCCTTCTTCAGGCGCAAACCGAGGATCGCGCAACCATTTGTGAACCAGATTGGCGTTCATCGAATACCGCCGCGCCACCTGCGCAACCGATACGCCCGGCACCCATGTCTGCGCACAGATCGAGCGCTTCTCGTCATCAGACCAAAACCGCTTCTTCTGAACCTTCTTGCCCGCCATAGAGTGCCCCATGATGTCCACTATCGATGGTGGACACTATCAAGCCCTCCATCACACCGTCAGAGCGGGGAAACCGGACGGATACAGAACAGCTGGGACGAGCCGCCGCTGGACAGGGCCGGAACAGGCCCTCAGTCAAAAGGTGAAGGTGATTCAGAGGCGTAGGTTTGTCTGTCGTCGAGGGGCACGAAGCCCCTAGTCTTCAACCGGCCCTTCGGCTTCGTCCGGCGCGTACCAGCTGTCATCGACCTCTTGTTGGGCAGCATGGGTCAGCTTCCAGCGCCGATGCAGCCAGTACCATTGGCGGGGCTCTTTGCGGATGCGGGCGGTCAGACTGTCGTTCATCGCCTGTGTTATGCTTTCGGCATCGGTATGGGGCAGGGGGTCTTCGAAATGGATCTCGATATGATAGTTATCCTCGCACCAGCGCGGATAGACCGGCACAATCGGGGCGTTGAATTTCAACGCCAGTTCCGCCCCAACCAAAGATGTCATCGCGGGTTTCCCCATGAAGTCCATAACTTTGCCGTCCAACATGCGCTGATCATGCATCAGGCACAAAAGCCCGCCGTCGCGCAGATGCTTGATGACGGCGCGCGTCCCAGTGCGGCCCTTGGGAAACATGGGCTTGCCGAAGTCGGAATAGCGCGCGACCAGATCCTTGTTGGCGTAAGGGTTCTTGAGCGGGCGGTAAAAAGCCGCTGGTTGCAGCCCAAGTTTGCGCATGGCGACCCGTGTTGCCTCCCACGGGCCGTAATGACCGCTGATCAGCAGGGCAGGGCGTTCCTCTTTCTGCGCTTCTGTCACCGCATCTAGACCGGGACCGGGGATTACTTTGATCCGGTCCATAGAGCTCAGGAAATCCCGGGCATGCAGGACATTGACAAAGGTATGGCCGATGGTGGTGGCAAAATCGCGCATAATCGCAGCGCGCTCGGCATCGCTGAGGTCTGGATAGACATGCACCAGATTTTTCCGCACCCGGCCTCGCAATCCCCCCATATTCAGGATTGCGCGCCGTGCGGCCCAGCCGCCGAAGCGACCACGCATGCGGCGGCTCATCGGTTTGGTCAGCCAATAGAGCAGCCGTTGCGGCAGATTTTCAAGATAGTCGAGAAAAGCCGAGCGGTTAGCCATGGGGTTCCATCATCCGTATCCCGGCTTGGGTAAGATGGCCGGGCCGGGCCCGGCCCTCGGGCCTGTTAGTTTTTGACCGGATTGATCATCATGATCATCTGGCGCCCTTCCATTTTGGGCATCTGTTCGACCTTGCCGATTTCCTCGGTGTCTTCGGCGACGCGTTCCAGAAGACGACGGCCAACATCCTGGTGGGCCATTTCCCGGCCGCGGAAGCGCAGGGTCACCTTCACCTTATCGCCATTGCCAAGAAACTTGGTCACATTGCGCATTTTGACATCGTAGTCATGCGTGTCGGTGTTCGGACGGAACTTGACCTCTTTGACTTCGATGATCTTCTGCTTCTTACGGGCCTCGGCCTCTTTCTTCTGCTGTTCGTATTTGAACTTGCCGAAATCCATGATCTTGCAGACCGGCGGCGTGGCATTGGGAGAGATCTCTACCAGGTCAAGCCCGGCTTCCTCTGCCATTTCCATCGCCCTTGCGGGGCTGACGACGCCGACATTTTCGCCTTCTGCGCCGATAAGTCTGATTTCAGTTGCGCGAATGCGGTCATTCACGCGGGGTCCTGTGTCGCGCGTTGGCGGCGCGTGGTGCGGTCTGCGGGCTATGGCCTGGTATCCTTCATTTGTTTCATACGAAAAGTGAGAGAGGCGCAATTTCATGCGCCTCTCGGTTAATATAGCCAATTCCTGAAAGGTTTGGAAGTGGCTGGATCAATTGTTGCGCAGATCCGGCGGCGTGGCCTCTGTCGCCAGTTCGGCCACCAGATCATCCAGCGCCATGACAGAGGTCTGCTTTTCCCCAAGACGCCGGACGGAAATGGTGCGTTCCTCAACCTCGCGCTTGCCAACGGCCAGGATCACCGGGACTTTGCCAACGGAATGCTCGCGGACCTTGTAGTTGATCTTTTCGTTGCGCAGATCAGCCTCGGCCCGGACACCGGCGGCTTTCAGCGCGGCGACAACCTCATGCACATAAGGATCAGCGTCCGACACGATCGAGGCGACGACCGCCTGACGCGGGGCCATCCAGTAGGGCAGTTTGCCTTCCCAGTTTTCGATCAGAATACCGATGAACCGTTCGAACGAGCCCAGACAGGCGCGGTGCAGCATGTAAGGGCGGTGTTTGTCGCCATCCGGGCCGATATAGCTTGCGCCCAGCCGTTCTGGCAGGTTCGGATCGACTTGAAACGTGCCGCATTGCCAGACACGGCCAATCGCATCGGTCAGATAGAAATCCAGCTTCGGCCCGTAAAAGGCACCGTCGCCCGGTTCCAGCGTATAATCACGGCCCACGGCTTTGATGGCGTTCTCTAGCGCAGCTTCGACATAGTCCCAGCTTTCTTCGCTGCCGACTCGTTTTTCTGGCCTCGTGGCGAACTTGATCTCAAACTTATCAAAGCCAAGTTCTCGATAAACTTCAGCAAGGTAGTCGATGAATTTCGCGCATTCCGCCTGAATCTGATCTTCGGTGCAGAAGATATGCCCGTCATCCTGGGTAAAGCCGCGCACCCGCATGATGCCATGCAGCGCGCCCGAGGGTTCGAACCGCGCGCAGGAGCCGAACTCGGCCAGCCGAAGCGGCAGATCGCGATAGGATTTCAGACCCTGATTGAACACCTGCACATGGCAGGGGCAGTTCATTGGCTTCAGCGCGTTGATGCGGGTGTGGTCTTTGCTTTTGGCCGTCGCATCATCGTTTTCGCCATCGCGGCTTTCGTCCACTTCGACCAGGAACATATGGTGTTGGTATTTCTCCCAGTGGCCCGAGGCCTCCCACAGCTTACGGTCCACGACCTGCGGCGTGTTGATTTCCCGATAGCCGCCCGCGCGCTGCTTGCGCCGCACATAGTCCTGAAGCTGGGTATAGATGGTCCAGCCATTGGGGTGCCAGAACACCTGACCCGGGGCCTCTTCCTGCATATGGAACAGGTCCATTTCGCGGCCCAGTTTGCGGTGGTCGCGTTTGGCGGCCTCCTCCAGCATGTGCAAATGCGCTTTCAGGTCGTCCCGATTGCGGAAGGCAACGCCATAGATGCGCTGCAGCATCTTGTTCTTGCTGTCACCGCGCCAATAGGCCCCGGCGACCGACATCAGTTTGAAGGCATCGCCCGGCACCTGCCCGGTATGGGCCAGATGCGGCCCGCGGCACAGATCCTGCCAGTGTCCGTGCCAGTACATGCGGATTTGCTGATCGGCGGGTATCGCCTCGACCAGTTCCACCTTGAATGGCTCATTCGTGGATTTGTAATGCGCAATCGCCCGGTCGCGATCCCAGACCTCGGTGGTCACGGGCTCGCGTTTGTTGATGATCTCCTTCATCTTTTTTTCGATGGCGGCCAGATCGTCGGGGGTGAAGGGCTCTTCACGGTCGAAATCGTAATACCAGCCGTTTTCAATCACCGGGCCGATGGTGACCTTAACGTCCGGCCAAATTTCCTGCACGGCGCGGGCCATGATATGCGCGCAGTCATGGCGAATCAGTTCCAGCGCATCCGCGTCTTTGGAGGTGACGATTTCCAGCGCGGCATCGCCGTCGATGGCCTCGGACAAATCGGCCAGCCGCCCGTCCAGTTTCATCGCGAAGGCGGCCTTGCCCAGAGATTTCGAGATATCAGACGCAACCTCTGCCCCGGTAATCCCGGCAGGGTAGTCGCGCTTTGCGCCATCAGGCATGGTAAGGGAGATCTGTGCCATATCGGCCTCCTCGTCATTTTGGCGCCCACGGAACGCCCGGTTGCAAGTTATGTTGGCGCTACATGACGCAGAGCGCAGGGCGGGTCAAGCCCGCCCTGTCATTTTGGCTTATCCAGCCAGCATATCCATTGTCACATCCAGGCTTTTCCCGGTTTCCAGAAGGGTTTTAAGGCGCGATGTGACCAGCACCCAGCCATCACGAATCCCTTTCATTTCGTTGGGCAGGTCGTAATGCTCTATCGTCAGCCGGCATGCCCCGGGCAGGTCATCTATCAAAAAGACGTGGCGCGACTTTGGGGCATTCGGCCCCATGAAATGCGGCTCAAATCCCAGGTTAAGGCGGCGGGGCGGATCAGCGTCGATCACCTGGCCTGACAAAACAGGGGCGCCATCCGGGCCGCGCCATGTCAGCACCTTCCCCGGTTCAGCGCGGCCTTCTACAGCGGTATTGAAATAGTATTGTCGGGTTATTTCCCCATCCAGCAGGGCATCCCAAAGAGTTTGGGCATCGGTGCGGATGATGGTCTGGTGAACAAAATCAGGTCGGTCGGTCATTGTGGCAGCTCCTTTTTCCAGGCGGTTTTTCAGGGTCAGAACGGCACGCGCGGTTGGCTTGGCCAGCAAAGGTTCGATCCATCGGTCGATTACCTCCTGCAAAGGCAGCGGGTTCAGATAGTGGTATTTGAACCGCCCCTTCTTTTGCGTGACGATCAGTTGGGCGCTTTCCAGAACCTTAAGGTGTTTCATCACGCCGAACCGGCTCATCGAGAGCTGCTCTTCCAGTTCGGTCAGGGTCTGCCCGTCACGTTTGCGCAGCGAATCCAGCAGCGCACGGCGGGCAGGGTCATTGAGGGCTTTGAAGATCGCGTCCATGTCGGCCTTATACGTGATTCTTTAGTCACGTGACAATGGGGTAACATTTTGAGCTGTCAAAGACGCGCAACTCTGTGGACCGAAGCGCCTTAGGTATCAATTGATGAAAGGGTGATGGAGCCGCGTGGCCAGTCTTGGCAAACCAGCCAAATGCAAAGCTGGCGCAAGGGCAACGGCCGAAGCAATCAGCCCAATGCGCTTCGATAATGCTCCAGCGTGGCCTGCTGCATGGCCGTCACGGATTGTCGCGTTGCAACGAAATTGCGCGCGGCCATGGACAGCGACGCGTTGGTTAGCTCGTCTTGCGCGGCGACCTTGTTCAGGGCTGCGGTCAGGGCTTTGGGGTCCGCATCAGGGATTAGCCACCCGGTCTGATTTGGCAGCATTGCTTCGGCGGCAGCACCGGTATCGGTCAGAATGACCGGTCGTCCCATGGCCTGCGCCTCAAGCGCGGCCCAGCAATGCGCCTGAGGCTTCAGCGGCAGATCAACCACCAAAGCCGACAATTTGTAAGCGGCGGGCCAGTCATCAATCGTTTCGACCCAGCGCACCCGGTCGCCGACGCCAGACTTGACCATCAAATCATCAACATCGCCGCCATCTTCGGCGACCAGAACCCAGATCATATCGGGCGTGTCCGGATCGGCGACAACCGGCAATATCTGCCGCAGCCAGGCGGGGTCTGCACTGGCATTCGGTACCAGAACAATGGCGCGCGGATCCTCGACTACGCCCCATTTGTCAGCCAGGGCAATCGTGCGCTCTGTGGTGACAACCTCGGGGCTGAAATCCTGAATATCAAGACCTGCAGGCACCACATGCACGATGTCCTGCGGCACCCCGAAATCGCCGATCAGACGATCCGCCAGGAATTGCGATACCGCCATCAATGGCCGCCCGGTCAGATGCTTGCGGACGGAGCGGCGGGCAAAGAAACGACTGCTGTCCGGCAATTCGTGGCAGGTCATTACCAGCGGGATATTGGCAGCATCAGCCAACGCCTTGGCGGCCAGCCCGTCATCCAGCATGTGGACATGCAACAATGTCGTTCCAGCACGGTGAATCTCTTCCAGCAAGGACAGGGTGGATTTCAGCGAAAACCGTCCCCCGCGGCTTTCATGAATGATATGCTCTGCACCTGCGCGCCTGAACAGCGCTTCCATCCGCCCGCCACTGCTGGCGACGGCAACATGTCCACCAGCCGTATTGATCGCGTGGCTCAGCGACAGGGCGCGGCGATTGATGGGCGTTCCGGACAAATCAGGCAGAAGTTGCAGAATTCGCAACTGTGCGGCATGACTATTGGCTAAATCAGACTGTGACAATTTCAGGGACTGCATGTTACGCTCAAACCTCTTCCACGCATCTGACGGCGCTTCGTTGGCTTATCATAGCGTAAAACCTTCCGTTGCGGCAGAAAATTTACCCGGAATTGTGTTTTTAGGGGGCTTCCGGTCCGATATGACCGGAACCAAGGCTGTATTTCTGCAGGACTGGGCGGAAAAGCAGGGGCGGGCCTTTCTGCGCTTTGACTATACCGGGCATGGCGAATCCTCGGGCGCGTTCGAGGATGGTTGCATCGGCGACTGGGTGCGTGATGCCTGTGATATCATCGCGGGCGTCACGCAAGGCCCGCAAATCCTTGTGGGCAGTTCCATGGGCGGATGGATCGCGCTGCGGGTGATCCAGCAGATGCCTGAACGGATTGCAGGGCTGGTGGGCATTGCGGCGGCACCTGATTTCACTGAAGACAGTATGTGGGACGGATTTTCCGAGGCGCAGCAGAGCGAGCTGATGGAAAAGGGCCGTGTCGAGCTGCCGTCAGACTATGACATGGATATGGTTATCACCCGCCGTCTGATCGGGGATGGCCGCAACCAGCTGGTCCTGCGCACGCCGCTTGCCTTGCCGTTTCCGGTCCGGCTGCTGCATGGTACCGAGGATGTCGATGTTGCCCAATCCGTCCCACTGCGCCTAATCGCGCATGCGGATGCAAAGGATATGCGGCTGGTGCTGGTCAAGGGCGCGGACCATCGTTTTTCTGACACTGAATGCCTGGGGCTGATCGCCGATGCGATTACAGACGTGACCGAAAGGGCGGCTGGATCGCACTCTGAAACTGCAATGGAACGGACATGAAATACGTGCTTTATCTGATTGTTTTTCTTGTAGTTTTGGTTGGCGGTATCGCCCTGTTTGCCCCGCGTGAGCCGATTGGCGAACCGGTTGTGTTCGATCCGTCTGTGATCGGTGATGATCCCGACGGGTATCTTTATCGGCAGGAAGAGGATGTGCCCAATCTGGTGCGCGGCGCGCAAAAACACATTGTCTGGGCCGATCCCGCGACCCGGGCCAAAACTGAATGGGCGGTGGTCTATGTCCACGGGTTTTCCGCAACCTCCTGGGAGATCCGGCCGGTTCCTTCCCTCGTGGCCGGGGATCTGGGGGCGAATGTGCTTTATACCCGGCTTAGCGGTCACGGCCGTGACGGAGCGGGGATGATGGATGGCACCGTTCCGGCCTGGCGCACCGATATGGCGGAAGCACTGGCCATTGGTCGGCAGATCGGCAACCGCGTGTTGGTGATTGCAACATCCACCGGCGCGGCACTGACCACCCTGGCGCTGGATCAGGCCGAGGAGCGCAAAGGCGTTGTCGGGGTGATTTATGTATCGCCCAATTTTGCCCTGAAAGACTGGCGCGCCGGTATTCTGGGCTGGCCTTTCGCGCGTAGCATTGCACCGATGATCGAAGGCAGCGAGCGTATCATCGCACCGCGCAATGATGAACACCAACGCCGCTGGACCCTGCGCTATCCGTCAGAGACGCTGGCCGCGCTGGGCGCATTGCTGCGTGCGGTGTCGGATGTCCAATATGAACAGATCGACATTCCGGCGCTGTTTGTGCTGTCTGATGACGATCAGGTTGTCTCGGCCCCGACCGCCCGTGCAGTGGCGGCACGCTGGGGCGGGAAGGCGCAGATTTACCCCGTGCAACTGCGCGAAGACGATGATCCGTTCAACCATGTGATTGTCGGCGATATCATGAGCCCGTCGCAAAATGTCTGGGTGTCGCGGCAAATGATCGACTGGGCGCAGGCCCTAAAATAGCAGGCCGACCACCATCACCATCAGCCCAAGCACCGCGATGGCCAGCGACGCCATGTTTACGACCAGGACCTTCTGCATCGCCGCGCGAAAAGCCTCCTGATCATCCAGATCGCGGGATTGCCGTGCTTTGATGATACAAAAGATAATGCCCGCCAGCCCCAGCAGGGCCAGTCCGGTTCCGGTATAGATCAGCCATGTCATGCCCGCCCGCCTAGACCATCGCCACAGCTTCGGCAAGACCTTGTCGCCGCCCGGCCTCGCGTCTAGGGTGCCGCAAATCCAAATCCCGCATATCAGGAAGACTATGATGGACGAGACAGACTCCCAGGCCGAAAGCTCCTACCGCGTCACCGCAGGCGAGTTGCGCGCCTTTGTTGAACGCTTTGAGCGGCTGGAGGCCGAAAAGAAGGATATCGCTGATCAGCAGAAAGAGGTGATGGCCGAAGCAAAGGGCCGCGGTTATGACATCAAGGTCCTGCGGCGCATCATCGCGCTGCGCAAGAAAGACCCCGCCGAGATCTCCGAAGAAGAAGCCGTACTGGAGCTTTACAAGGAAGCGTTGGGAATGTGATGCGCGGCATCTTTCACCTTGCCTATCATGTCGACGATCTGAACGTGGCCCGCGATTTCTATGGCCGTGTTCTGGGCTGTGCCGAGGGGCGGAGCACCGAAAGCTGGGTCGATTTTGACTTTTTCGGCCATCAGATATCGCTGCATCTGGGGCAACCGTTTGCCACCTCCAGAACCGGCAAGGTTGGTGATCATATGGTGCCTATGCCGCATCTGGGCATCGTTCTGGCGCTGGATGACTGGCAGGCGCTGGCAAAGCGCCTGCAGGCCGAAGGCACCGATTTTGTGATCCCGCCGGGCATCCGCTTTGAAGGTCAGCCGGGGGAGCAATGGACCATGTTCTTCCACGACCCCGCCGGCAACCCGATCGAGGTCAAAGGATTTGCCAACGCCGCCACCCTGTTCGACGCCTGAGGCATTTTCTGCAAAAACCCGATTGACGCGCCCATCCCTGCCGCCTAAATAGCGGCCCGTTAAGGCGGAGTAGCTCAGGTGGTTAGAGCAGCGGAATCATAATCCGCGTGTCGGGGGTTCAAGTCCCTCCTCCGCTACCAACGCCCACTCCCATCTGAAAAGTATACTGGGCTGTCGCATGGCTTTGCGCATGCGCCTCAAACGCAGTGTATTTTAACGCTTAGCGTTAAGACCAATCTGACCAAACTGCCACGCAGGCGGCCAATGCGCCGCCGATGGTGCGAGCAGTGTTGACACGCGCATCACCCCTCGTTTACCCACGGCGCTGCCACAAAAGGAGGCGCGTGATGACTGAAGATAGCTATAAAGGGGAGACGCTCTGACGATCCGTCAGGGGTACTCTTGCGCGTCTCCATCACGAGGGCTTTTCCTCTTTCCAAACAGTCTTAATATTGCGCCTCTGAACCGGCGCTTTGGTTGTTCTCGCCTGCCGTCCTGAACTGCGGTTGGTTGCGTTCAGCCTGACGGAAAGGAGGGTCACGATGACCCGCAGATTGGACAGATTACGCAACATTGGCATCATGGCACATGTTGACGCTGGCAAAACAACACTGACGGAGCGCATCCTGCTGAACGCAGGGCGGATCCACAAGGCGGGCGATGTCCATACCGGCAACACCGAGCTGGACAGCCGCGCAGTGGAGAAAGCCCATGGGATCACCATTTCGGCGGCGGCGACCTCGCTTGAGTGGAACGGCTGCGACATCACCATCATCGACACGCCAGGGCATGTCGACTTCACGATTGAGGTCGAACGATCCCTGCGGGTGCTCGATGGTGCTGTCGCCGTGTTTTCCGCCGTGGCGGGGGTCGAGCCGCAGTCCGAAACCGTCTGGCATCAGGCCAATCGGTATGGCACGCCCCGGATCTGTTTCATCAACAAGATGGACAGTCTGGGCGCGGATTTTGCCGGTTGTGTGGCGCAGATACAGGAGCGGCTGGGCGCTGTACCTTTGGTGGTTCAACTGCCGATTGGCGCAGAGTCCGATCTGTCCGGGGTGATCGATGTGATCGCCATGGATGCGCTGGTCTGGCCGGATGGTGAAACCACGCCTGTTGCTGGTCCTGTACCCGAGGCGTTGCGCGCCGAGGCTGAAACCGCGCGGCAGGCGCTGGTGGAAGCTGTGGTTGATCAGGATGATGCGGCTCTGGCGCTTTATCTTGATGGTCAGGCGATTGCGGCGGATATGCTGCGCGGGCTTGTCCGGCTGGCATGTATCCGCGGCGCTGGCGTTCCGGTTCTGGCCGGGTCGGCCTATCGCAATATCGGTGTGCAACCGCTGATGGACGCGATTGCGGCCTACTGTCCGTCGCCTTTGGATCGTCCTGCTGTGCGCGGGACGGACCCGGACGGCCAGATGGTGGAGTGTCACGCAGACCCTGCGGCACCGGTGCTGGGGTTGGTTGGTAAGACTAAGCTGACCCAATACGGTGCCTTGTCCACGGTCCGGCTTTATGCCGGGCGGCTTGAAAAGGGGATGGCCGTGCTGAATGCCACGACCGGCACGCGTGAGCGTGTGGGCCGGATCCTGAAGATGCATGCCGATGATCATGCTGATCTCGACCATGCGGAAGCAGGGGACGTGGTTGCCGTCATGGGGCTGAAATCTGTCCGGGCTGGCGATACGTTGGCTGACCCGAAGGCACCTGTTGTGCTGGATGGGCTGGTCTGCCCGGATCCGGTGATCGAAGCTGTGGTGGAAGCTGCGGACTCGGAAGCCCAGTCCAAGCTGGGGCAGGCGCTGTCTGCTTTGGCCCGCGAGGACCCGTCGCTGTGTGTGGGCACTGACCCGGAAACGGGACAGACGCTTGTCGCCGGCATGGGAGAGCTGCACCTTCAGATCTGTCTGGAGGAGATCGCGCAGACCCATGGCGTGACCGCGCGACTGGGTGCGCCGCGTGTGGCGTATCGCGAAGCCTTGACCCAGCGGGCCGAGGTGGACCGGACTCTGCGCAAACAGTCTGGCGGGCCGGGGCAATATGCCCGGGTCAAGCTGGTGGTCGACCCTGCCGAGGACTTCGTCTTCGTCAACGAGATCACCGGCGGTGCTGTGCCTGCAGAGTTTATCCCGGCGGTCGAAGCCGGGGTGAAGACCGCGATGAGCACCGGCACCGGTCATGGCTGGCCCATGTCGGGCGCCAAGGTCACGCTGGTTGATGGGGCATTCCACCCCAATGACAGCTCGGCCACGGCGTTCGAACGGGTTGCGCGCGAAGCCACGGTTGAGGCGTTCCATCTGGCGGAGGCCATCCTGCTGGAGCCTTGCATGAAGGTCGAGGTAACCTGTCCTGCGGATCACGTGGGAACGGTTATCGGAGATCTGAACGCAAGGCGCGGTGTGATCGTGCGTTCGGATACGGACAAGACCGGACATCTGGTCGTGGCCCATGTGCCACTGGCGCAGATGTTTGGATATGTTGGTGTCCTGCGGTCACTGAGCCGCGGGCGTGCGACCTTTACCATGGTGCTTGACCACTATGGTGAGGTGCCAAAATCGCTGGCCGATGCTTTACGCATGGCATGCTAAAAACTGTTCTGGCGGTCCATAGGGACCGCCAGAGCTTTTGCTTGCAATCGACAGGCAAAGATGCCGCCAGGAAGCGTTCTGAGCAGCCTCGCGACAGATTTTGCTCTGCGATCTTTGTATGCTTTGTTTGAAGATATTTTGGTCCGGCGATTGTCAGAACAGCAGTAAGCCAATCGCCTGACAAAGGTGCCGAGATCAGGCAAGTTGGTCCACTTTTCGCCTGGGCGGTGCGTTGTAGGGTTTGCTCCTGGGTCGTCGCTTGTCCCTGTGTTAACCCGCCATGATACCGGGGAGGATTTTGATGGATCACCGACAGACGGTCTTTCCAGCAGCTTGATAACGGAAGCGTCCGGCGCGTCTTCAAGCATTTCCACCATTTATGATATGCAACTGGGTGATACGTTTAACGGTACCTTGAGCGGCGAAGACGACAGCGATTGGGTCGAAGTCACACTTGAGGCAGGTGAAACGTACACATTCGACGTTTCCGGGTCTGCCGATACCTATGTTCGTGTTTACGACGCAGAGGGCAATGAAGTTGCTGTCAGCGGCGGCGAAGCTGGTGAAGATTCACAAGTTCAGGTGACCGCCGGTACGTCTGGAACATATTATGTCGTTGCGGGCTCTGCAAATGATGACGAAGCGGGGTCATACCAGCTTACCTTTGGTGAAGCAGCGTCCGCACCGGTGGGAACGCTTGATCAACTGGCTGACTATCTGACCGATGGATACTGGGAAGCTGATGGCGGCGCGCGGCACAGCTTTTCTAATGGTAATATCACTGTTAACTTAACCGGTCTTACTGCGGAGGGAAAAAGCTTGCTCGTTGGGCGCTGGAATCCTGGGAGATGGTCGCAAACATCGAGTTTACTGAGACCACAGGAAGTGCGGATATTACCTTTGACGACAATTCTTCCGGCGCTTATTCGACCTCAAGCTACAGCGGCAATACGATTATTTCGTCCTTCGTTAATGTCTCGACCAATTGGGTGGCAACTTACGGTTCGAAGATCAATAGCTACTCCTTCCAAACATACGTGCATGAGATTGGGCATGCACTTGGTTTAGGGCATCAGGGCAATTACAATGGCAGCGCCAACTATGGGACTGATGAAACATTTGCTAAAGCGTTTCGGGATAAACCTGAGACAAAAGATTATCCTGAAACGCAGTGATAAGCCTATATGGTGTACGCGTTTCGATTTTATGTGATGTCTCAAGGTAAACTCGAAACGCTTT
>NZ_JBTLNE010000077.1:0-13774 GCF_054457435.1 Halovulum sp. GXIMD14793
GAAGGCTGAAAGGATACCGGCGCATCTTCTCAAGGTTCGAAAAGCTGGACGTCATGTACCGCGCTTTCCTGAATTTCGCCCTAATCGTCGATATGATTAAGTGTTAACAGGCCCTAGTCTGACAGCATCAGATGAGGCGTTGCCGGGGTGCTGCGTTTGGCTGTATCAGGACGCTCGCATCTGTTTGAGAGGTTTCGGCGATGAAGGCATTTTCACTCGGGGGTAAGACGGCGCTGGTGACCGGCGCAAATACCGGTATCGGGCAGGCCATCGCCGTGGCGCTGGGTGCGGCGGGGGCGCATGTGATCTGTGCCGGGCGGTCCTCTTGCGAGGCGACGGTTCAGATGATTGCGCAGGCTGAGGCGATGACGCTGGACTTCGCCGATCCGATGGCGGCCAAAGATGTGTTTGCCGATCGGTCGATTGACATATTGATCAACAATGCCGGTATCATCCGCCGCGCCGACAGCACCGATTTCACCGAAGCGGACTGGGACGATGTCATCGACGTCAACCTAAAGGCCGTGTTCTTCACCTGTCAGGCCTTCGCCAAGGCCCTTCTGGCCCGGGCGGCGCCAGGCAAGATCGTCAATATCGCCTCGCTGCTGTCCTTTCAGGGCGGCATCCGTGTGCCGTCCTATACGGCATCGAAACATGGCGTTGCCGGGCTGACCAAATTGCTTTGCAACGAATGGGCCGGGCAGGGGATCAATGTAAACGCCATTGCCCCGGGCTATATCGAGACCAACAACACCAACGCCCTGCGCGCGGACCCGGATCGTAACAAGGCCATTCTTGATCGCATTCCGGCGGGCCGGTGGGGCCGTCCTGACGATATCGCGCAGACCGCCGTTTACCTCAGCGCGCCGGCCTCCGATTATGTCAACGGCGCGGTTCTGAATGTCGATGGCGGCTGGCTGGCCCGGTAACGGGGGCTGCATGGGGGCGAAAACCGGGGCCTGCCTTTCCTCCCTTGGCGGGTCCGGCGATATGACCTACACATTTTGACAGGCAATAGAATTGGGAGGGCCGGGTATGAAATTCGTCAGGTTTGGAGGGCGTGGACAAGAACGACCGGGGTGCCTTGGCCCTGACGGGGTCTTGCGCGATCTGTCGGCTATCACGCCCGATTTCGAACGCGACGCCGTGTCTTGCGAGGCGCTGTCTGCCCTGGCCGCACGTGATCTGACCAGCCTGCCTGCGGTGCCCGATGGCACGCGTTTGGGCTGCGTTTTGGCCGATGCGCTGAACTTTTTCTGTGTCGGCCTGAACTATGTTAAACATGCCGAGGAAACCGGGGCCGTCCCGCCGAAGGAACCGGTGCTCTTCTCCAAAGCAACCTCGACCTTACATGGCCCCTTTGACGAGGTTCTGATCCCCCGCGGCGGCACCTCCACCGATTGGGAGGTGGAACTGGGCATCGTGATCGGCAAAGGCGGCAGCTATATCTCCCAAAGCGATGCGCTGTCGCATATCGCGGGCTATTGCATCGTCAATGATGTCTCTGAACGGGTCTTTCAGCGCGAGCGCGGCGGCCAGTGGATCAAGGGCAAATCCGCACCGACCTTCGGGCCATGCGGCCCCTATCTTGTGACCCCCGACGAAATTCCGAATGTGCAATCTCTGCAGCTGACGACCAAGGTGAACGGAGAGCTTCGCCAGAACAGCAATACCGACGACATGATCTTCCCGGTGGTCGAGATTGTATCCTATATCTCTCAGTTCATGGAATTGCGGGTCGGGGATCTGATCGCCACCGGCACCCCCTCGGGCGTCGGCATGGGATACACCCCGCCGCAGTTTCTGAAGCCCGGCGATGTGATGGAGCTTGAGATCGAGGGTCTCGGTCATCAGCGTCTGCCTGTGGGGGCGGCGTGATGTCGGGGGCCGCGTTCAAAGCCGCCCTTGCCAGGGGCGACCGGCAGATTGGCCTTTGGGTCAGCCTGTGCAGCAATTACACAGCAGATGTGCTGGCCGATATCGGCTACGACTGGCTGCTGGTCGATATGGAACACAGCCCCAACGATATGGCGTCTGTCCTGTCGCAATTGCAGGCGCTCAAGGCGGGGACATCGACGGCCATCGTGCGCCCGGCCTGGAATGATCCGGTGATGATCAAGCGTGTTCTGGATCTGGGGCCGGACGGTATTCTGCTGCCCATGGTGCAATCCCCAGAAGAGGCTGCCGCCGCAGTCGCGGCCTGCCGGTACCCGCCACAGGGCGTGCGCGGTGTTGCGGGTGGCATTCGCGGCTCGCGCTTTGGTCGGGACAAGGGTTATTTCCAGAAGGTCGTCGAAAACACCGCCATTCTGGTTCAGGTCGAAACCCACGAGGCCATGGGCCAGGTCGAGGCTATTGCCACCGTGGACGGGGTCGATGGGGTCTTTTTTGGCCCTGCGGATATCGCCGCCTCGCTCGGGCAGTTGGGACAACTATCCGATGATGGGCTATGGGACTCCATTCTTGAGGCGGCGGCGAAGGTCCATAATCTTGGCAAACCCACCGGCACATTGATCGGTGAGCCAACGCGCGTGGAACAGTGCTTTCAGGGCGGGATGCGCTTTGTCGCCTGCGGCACGGATCTGGGTATTCTGGCAAGCGGCGCCGAAAACCTGCTGAACACAATTAAGGAGGGGTAGATGATCATTGCATTGACCGGCGCTGCTGGACGTTTGGGGTCGCATCTGCGCCCGTTTCTGGCCGAATTTGCGGATGAGCTGATTTCGACCGATATCACCCCGATTGACGATCTGGCCGCAAATGAGACCTTCCGTCAGGCCGATCTGGCCAATCTGGATGAGGTCGAAGCGGCGCTCAAAGGGGCTGACATGATCGTCCATTTCGGCGCTATCGGCGACGAAGCCTCCTTCGAAGAGATTTTCGGCCCGAACTTCGTCGGGGCCTGGACGGTCTGGGAAGCGGCACATCGGCTGGGGATCAAACGGGTGGTCTATGCCTCCTCGATCCATGCGGTGGGGATGTATTCCCGGCATGAACGTATCGGCGTCGATGCCCCGCACCGGCCAGATAGCTATTATGGGCTGTCAAAGTGCTTTGCGGAAAATCTGGGCCGCATGGCCTGGCAGAAACGCGGGATCGAGGCCGTGTGCCTGCGCATCATTTCCTGTGCGGCGGTCAATAATGAACGCAGTCTCGGCACCTGGTTGTCGGTGGGCGATCTGAAGCGGCTGGTCAAATCGGCCATCACCGCCCCGGTTGTCGGGTTCAGCGTGATCTATGGCGTCTCGAACAACGACCGTTGTCCCGTGGACAATTCAGGCGCTGCGCATCTGGGCTATGTCCCGCAGGACAACGCCGAGGTTTATGCCGAAGAGGTGTTGGTGGCGGCCGATCCTGATCCGACCGACCCGGCACAATTGCATCATGGCGGATTGTTCGCCCGGGTCGATCTGGGGGTCAGTGCCGCCTCGCAAATGGGGATTGTCGACGAAGGGAAAAAGTCATGAGCCGCGTTGCCCTAATCGGTTGCGGCAATATGGGCTATGCGATGCTGCGCGGCTGGATGGCCGCCGGGGGGCATTCGGTCACGGTGGTGGAGCCGAATGCCGATTTGCGCGACAGAGCGTCAGCCGAAGGGGCAGGGGTTCTGACCGATGCAGAGGGGCTGACCGAAGCCCCGGACCTGATCTTTCTGGCGGTCAAGCCGCAGATGATACCCCAGGTCGCCCCGACCTATGCCCGGTTTGCCGGTGGTGCGAGCACCTTTGTCTCGGTGGCGGCGGGAACCACGCTCGCCAGTCTTGCAGGCTGGCTGCCGGGCCCGACCCCGCTGATCCGCACCATGCCCAACACCCCCGCGGCGATCGGGCAGGGGATGCTGGTTTCGGTCGCCAATGATCTGGTGTCTGAGGCAACCCGGGACGTCGCAGACCAATTGCTTTCGGCCAGCGGTGAAACCGCATGGATTACGGATGAGGCGCTGATGGACGCGGTGACCGCCATCTCCGGTTCCGGCCCGGCTTATGTCTTTCATCTGATCGAATGCATGGCCGAAGCCGGGGAAAATCTGGGCCTGCCGGCCGAGCTTGCCCTGCAACTGGCCCGCCAGACCGTGGCTGGGGCCGGGGCGCTGGCGCGCGGCAGCGATGCGCACCCAGGTATCTTGCGCGAACAGGTGACCAGCCCGGGTGGAACCACAGCAGCCGCACTTGACGTGCTGATGGGTGAGAACGGTCTTGCGCCGCTGGTCACACGCGCAACAACCGCCGCCCGGGACCGAAGCGTCGCACTGGGCAGGTAGGGTGGGTTTAAACCCACCCTACACCCGCGCTCACGCGGTGGCGGGCATGGCGGGCTTTTCCCGAACTGGCAGGTGAACAATGGCGGAGAACGCGCCAACCCCGACACCGACCCACCAGACCTGATCGTAGGTTCCGTAGATGTCGTAAAGCTTACCACCCAGCCAGACCCCCAGAAACGACCCCAACTGGTGTGAAAAGAAAACGATCCCGTAAAGCGTCCCCATATAGCGCAACCCATAAATATGCGCGATCAGGCCCGAGGTCAGCGGCACCGTTGCCAGCCACAGCGACCCCATCACCACCGAAAAGACAATCACCGTCATCGGCGTCATCGGTGTCATGATGAACCAGGCCGCACAGATCGTCCGGCCCGTATAGATCGCCGCCAGCAGGTATTTCTTCGAGTGCCGCTTGCCCAGCCAGCCTGCGGTTATCGTCCCGACGATATTCGCCAGCCCGATCAGCGCAATGGAAAGCGCCCCCAGGGCCGAGGTTGTGGTCACCCCGATCCCGGCCAGGATGCCGCCCGGATCAATCGGGCCGCAAATCTCGGTCACAAAGGCCGGGAAATGAGCCGTGACAAAGGCCAGTTGATATCCGCATGAGAAAAAGCCGAGGAAAATCAAAGCATAGGTCGGATCACGAAAGGCGCGGCCCAGTATTTGCCCCATGCTTTCCTCAAGCTCTGCCTTGCTGGCCACCTCGGGGGAGCGGACCATGGGCAGAAGCAGCAGGATACCCATCACGATGGCCGCAAAGACCAGGAACACCCCGCTCCATGTCATATAGCCCAGCAGAAACTCCGCCAGCGGCGGCCCCACCACCTGCCCGCCAGAGCCTGCCGCCGTCGCAATCCCCAGCGCCATGGACCGGTTCTCGTCCGAGGCCGCGCGGCCAACCACAGCCAGCACCACGCCAAACCCTGTGCCCGCAACGCCAAACCCCACCAGCACCGCCAGCGTCTGGTGGCCAATCGGCGTGGTCGCATAAGCAGACAGCACGAGACCCAGCGCATAGATGAACGTCCCCCAGACAATCGCCTTGCGATCCCCGAATTTCTCAGCCAGCGCGCCAAAGATTGGCTGCCCGATCCCCCAGGCCAGATTCTGGATCGCGATGGCCAGCGAAAACTCCGCCCGGGGCCAGCCGAATTGTTCGGACACCGGGATCTGAAACACCCCGAAAGAGGCGCGGACACCAAATCCCAGCAACAGGATCAGACAACCGCCGATCAGGACCGGGGTGAAAAGGGGCGCTTTTGACTGGGACATATGGAAACCTCGCTGCCCATGAATTTGACTTCACCTGCGGCCCCCGTCAAAACATTTCCCGTGACCCCGCCCATTCCAGACCGGAATATAAAAGACACCATGACCGAAGGCCTGTTGCCGCAATACCGCGCGATGATCACCGAAGGCGCGTTGAAAAATGATCCCGCACAGCGGCTGGCGGTGGAAAAGCTGCAGCTTCTGCATACCCGTCTGCGCGATTATGAACCTGCAAAACCCAAGAAAGTCGGTCTTGGCCTGTTCGGCTGGGGCCGGGAAAAGGTGGTGCAGGCCCCGGTGCCCGGGCTTTATGTCTATGGCGATGTGGGCCGCGGCAAATCCATGCTGATGGACCTGTTCTACGAACATGCCAGCATTCAGCCCCGCCGCCGCATCCATTTTCACGCCTTCATGCAAGAGGCACATGAGGCGATCCGACTGGCTCGCACCGAAGGGGCCGAGGACCCAATTCCGCCCGTGGCCGAGGCCATCGCCGACAGCGCCACCCTGTTGTGTTTCGACGAAATGCAGATCAGCGACATCACCGATGCCATGCTGGTGGGCCGTCTGTTTGAACAGCTTTTTGCCCGCGGTGTTGTGATTGTGACCACCTCAAACCGGCACCCCGATGACCTTTACAAGGACGGGCTGAACCGCCACCTGTTTCTGCCCTTTATCAACCAGATCAAGGACCGGCTTGAGGTGCATCATCTGGATGGCGAGGCCGATCACAGGCAGGCGCAGATGCGCGGGCTTGAGGTCTGGCACAGCCCGCTGGATGCAGGGGCCAAACAGGCGATGGACACCGCCTGGACGCGCCTTTTAACGGGCGACAGCGCCCCGCTGGTGCTGCAGCGCAAAGGCCGCGATGTGGTCCTGCCACAGCATGCGGGCGGCGTGGCGCGGGCGACATTTTCCGATCTCTGCGCCCAGCCCTTAGGCCCGGGGGATTACCTTGCCATAGCCGAGGCGATACGGGTGCTGATCCTTGACGACATCCCCATCCTCAGCCCGGCGAACAACAACGAAGCCAAGCGCTTCGTCACCCTGATCGACGCGCTTTATGAGGCACATGTGCGCCTGATCTGTGCGGCCGCGGCCGAGCCTGATGCGCTCTACCCCGAAGGGACCGGTTCGTTTGAATTCCAGCGCACAGCCTCGCGTCTGGCCGAGATGCGCAGCGAAGACTGGCCGCCGAAAGACGATTGATACAGGTCAAGGCAGGGAGGCTTCGACGCTGGCAGATTAACACCGTCAGCACAACGAAGGGGCCGTCATGCACAAAATCCTGATCATCCTTGCCGCAGCACCGCTTGTTGCATCCACCGCTTCGGCGCAAGATGCCGGACGTGGACAAGAACTGGCGAAACGCTGGTGCAGCGCTTGCCATGTCGTTGGGGAAAACACGACCGGCGGCGACGCCGGTCCACCATTTGCAGATGTGGCTGTGGACGACACCCTGACCGATGACGGCTTGCGCCTTTGGCTTGCAGACCCGCATAGCCCGATGCCCAACCTGCAATTAAGCGAGCCAGAGATCAGCGACATCATCGCCTATATCCGGTCGCTCTGACTCTGCAGAAAACGGGCCACCAATAGTCACACCCTGCGAATTATCCACATTATATAGCGCTACACCTCTTGCCGTCAGGGGCCGAATCCCGTAACACTTAAATCCCGTGAGCAGTCATGCTGCTGCCAATCAGACAGCATCAATTTTATCGCGGGAGCCCCGGTCCATGGCCAGATATGTATTCATCACAGGCGGTGTTGTGTCATCGCTTGGAAAAGGCTTGGCCTCGGCTGCGCTTGGGGCGCTGTTGCAGGCGCGCGGCTATTCCGTGCGATTGCGCAAGCTTGATCCCTATCTGAATGTCGACCCCGGCACGATGAGCCCGTTTGAACATGGTGAGGTCTTCGTGACCGATGACGGGGCCGAGACCGATCTCGACCTTGGCCATTACGAACGCTTCACCGGTGTCGCGGCGCGCTATACCGACAGTGTGTCTTCGGGGCGGATCTATTCGACCGTGCTGGAGAAAGAGCGAAGAGGCGATTATCTGGGCAAAACGATCCAGGTTATTCCCCATGTTACCAATGAGATAAAAGACTTCATTCACGTTGGTGGCGATGAGGTCGATTTCATGCTGTGCGAAATCGGTGGCACCGTCGGCGATATCGAAGGCCTGCCGTTCTTCGAGGCAATCCGCCAGTTCGCGCAGGAAAAACCGCGGGGGCAATGCGTGTTCATGCACCTGACTTTGCTGCCCTATATCAAGGCCAGCGGAGAGTTGAAGACCAAGCCGACCCAGCACTCGGTCAAGGAATTGCGCTCCATCGGGCTGGCGCCGGATGTGCTGGTCTGCCGCTCCGAAGGGGTGATCCCCGAGAAAGAGCGTGAAAAGCTGGCCCTCTTCTGCAACGTGCGCCCCGACAGCGTGATCGCCGCGCAGGACCTGAAATCAATCTACGAAGCCCCGCTCGTCTATCACCGCGAAGGGTTGGATCAGGCGGTGCTGGATGCGTTTGGCCTTTCCCCGGCACCGAAACCGGACCTCAGCAGGTGGGTGGATGTGGCCGACCGCATCCACAACCCCGATGGCGAGGTGAAGATCGCTATCGTCGGCAAATACACCCAGCTTGAGGACGCCTATAAGTCCATCGCCGAGGCGCTGACCCATGGCGGCATGGCCAACCGGGTGCGGGTCCGTACCGAATGGCTGGATTCCGAAGTGTTCGAACAGGACAAGGATGTCGCGCCTCTGCTGGAAGGCTACAACGCGATCCTCGTTCCCGGCGGGTTCGGCGAACGTGGGACCGAGGGTAAGATCAAGGCCGCCCAATTCGCCCGCGAACGCAAGATCCCCTATCTGGGCATCTGTCTGGGGATGCAGATGGCAGTGATCGAAGCTTCGCGCAATCTTCTGGGCCTCGAAAATGCCGGGTCCGAGGAGTTCGATCACGAGGCAGGCGGCAAACGCTTTGAACCCGTGGTCTATCACCTCAAGGAATGGTTGGAGGGCAATCGCACCATCCAGCGCACGGTCGAGGATGACAAGGGCGGCACCATGCGGCTGGGGGCCTATAACGCCAAACTGACCCCGGGCAGCAAAGTGGCCGAGATTTACGGCAGCACTGATATCTCGGAACGTCACCGCCACCGCTACGAGGTGGACATCAAATACCGCGACAAACTGGAAGAGGCCGGTCTGACCTTCTCCGGCATGTCCCCCGATGGCCGCCTGCCCGAGATTGTCGAGGTCAGCGATCACCCCTGGTTCATCGGTGTCCAGTTCCATCCTGAACTGAAATCCAAACCCTTCGACCCGCACCCGCTATTTGCCGATTTCGTAAAAGCAGCCCTGGAACAATCGCGGCTGGTCTGAGCCGGGCAAAGCGCTTATATCCGGGTCATGTTGCAAAATCTCTTGAACCGACTGATCGGGGCGGAGCCGCCTCAGGACACCGAAACCGACTATCGCACGGCGATGGCAGCCTTGCTGGTGCGCTGCGCGCGGGCCGATGATGATTATGCCACGGCCGAGATCGAAACCATCGACCGGGTGCTCAGCGCGCGCTACGCTCTGACACCAGAGGCTGCTGCCGCCCTTCGGGCCGAAGGTGAGGCGCTTGAGGCTGAGGCAAACGACACCGTCCAGCTGACCCGCGCCATCAAGCAAGGCGTGCCTTATGAGCAGCGCTTTGCCGTGGTCGAGGCGCTGTGGCGTGTCGTTCTGGCCGATGATGACCGCGCGGCAGAGGAAAATGCGCTGTTGCGGCTGGTTACAGATCTGCTGGGGGTTTCGGATCGCGACAGCGGTCTGGCGCGGCAGGCGGCAGCGCGGGACTAGGCGGGCTCGGTCGTGGCCCCGACACCTCCCAAACGCCGCAAAAGGCGCAAGAAGGATCGCCGTCAGGGCAGCACACTGATCATCCTGTTCCTCATGTTGGGAATGATCCTGCCGGTAATGTCCGGCTTTGCGGGGGCGGCCGTGACCTATCTGTCGCGCCAGTTCAGCGAGGGCGGGCCGGATTGCGTATATCTGCGGGTGATTGATGGCGGCCGCATCCGCCTGCATTGCCGGGGGCCGGGCCTTGTCAGCGCAGAACTGATCGGCATCGACGCACCGGATATCTTTCAGCCGCAATGCGTTGGGGATCTGATTGGCGGCTACAATCTGCCCGCACGCCACATCATCCACACCGTTGGCCCTGTCTGGCAGGGCGGCGCGGCAGGGGAAGCAGACGCATTGACCGCCTGCTATAATAATTCGCTACAGCTTGCGATGGATGCCGGGTTGACCTCAATCGCGTTCCCCGGCATCTCAACTGGGATCTTTGGGTTTCCAAAAGACAAGGCGGCCCAGATCGCCGTTGGAACAGTCGCAGCGATCCGAAACGCGCCCGGCTCGCTGGAAAAAATTCTTTTCTGCTGTTTCGACCCCGAGGCGGCAGAACTGCATGAAGAGGCGCTCGATCAGATGCGACAGGGCCTGCTATGATAAAAAAACTGCTGATTGCCAATCGCGGCGAAATTGCCTGCCGCGTCATCGACACAGCCCGGCGCATGGGCGTCTCGACGGTTTCGGTCTATTCCGATGCGGACGCGGCTGCGCGCCACGTCGCCATGGCGGATGAGGCGGTTCGGATCGGCCCGGCCCCGGTGACGGAAAGCTACCTTTTGGGCGATGCGATCATCGCCGCCGCCCTTAGAACCGGCGCACAGGCGATCCATCCGGGCTATGGCTTTCTGTCAGAAAACCCTGATTTTGTTGATATGGTCGAAGCCGCCGGTCTGATCTTCGTCGGTCCTTCGGCCAAGGCGATCCGCGCCATGGGTCTGAAAGGTGCCGCCAAGGCCCTGATGCAGGAGGCAGGCGTGCCCGTCGTTCCCGGCTATCACGGCGACCGGCAGCAGGATGACTATCTGGCCGGGGAGGCTGACCAGATCGGCTATCCCGTGCTGATCAAGGCCGTTGCAGGCGGCGGCGGTAAGGGCATGCGCAAGGTGGACGCGCCCGCAGATTTCGCCGCCGCACTTGCCTCAGCCCGGTCCGAGGCCAAGACTGCCTTCGGAAACAGCGATGTCCTGATCGAAAAGTTCGTCACCAACCCGCGCCATATCGAGGTGCAGGTCTTTGGCGACGGCACCCAGGCGATCCACCTTTTTGAACGCGATTGCTCGTTGCAGCGCCGCCACCAGAAAGTTATCGAGGAAGCCCCTGCGCCGGGTATGACCGAAGATGTGCGAAGCGCGATGGGCGCTGCCGCCGTCCGCGCGGCCGAGGCGATCGGCTACAAAGGCGCCGGAACGGTGGAGTTCATCGTCGATGGCTCCGGCCCGCTGCGCACCGATGGTTTCTGGTTCATGGAGATGAACACCCGCCTGCAGGTCGAACACCCGGTGACCGAGGCGATCACCGGCGTCGATCTGGTCGAATGGCAGCTGCGTGTCGCCAGCGGCGAAAGCCTGCCCGCAGGGCAGGGCGAAATCACCATCACCGGCCATTCCTTTGAGGCCCGCCTTTATGCCGAAGACGCCGCTCGCGGCTTCCTGCCCGCCACCGGCCAGCTTGAGGTGCTGGAGTTCCCCGCCGATGCCCGCATCGATACCGGCGTGCGGCAGGGAGATGAAATCACCCCGCATTACGACCCCATGATCGCCAAGATCACCACCCACGGCCCCGATCGAACCGCAGCGCTGGCTGCGATGGACCGGGCCTTGTCGGCCACCGGCATTGCAGGCACCACGACCAATCTGGGCTTTCTATCCCGCCTGATCCGCCATGAAGGCTTTGCCCGGGGGCAGGTCGATACCGGCCTGATCGACCGCGAACAGGCCGCCCTGACCGAACAGGCCGCACCCGGCCCCATGGTGCTGGCCGCCGCCGTCCTGACCGCGATGGGCCTGCCCGACGCCGCGCGCACCGGCTTTACCCTGTGGCAACCACTCTGCCATCGTGCGACCCTGCAACTGGGTGAGGACACGCTTGAATGCAGCCTGCAACAACCAGCGCCCGGCCAGTTCGAGATCACTGCGGGGGAGACCTCCGTCACCATTACGGCAACCCGCGACGGCGCGCACTTGACCCTGACCAGCGACATCCGCCAGACCCTCTTTGCCGTCCGCTCCGGCGACCGCATCACGGTGCTGCGCGATGGCGAAGGCTATGTCTTCACTCGCCCGGCCCCCGGCGGCAGTGACGAGGCCGCCAGCGGCGATACCGTCACGGCACCCATGCCGGGGCTGGTCAAATCGGTCTCTGTCTCGGTCGGGGACCCGGTTGAGGCAGGCCAGCGCCTGATGGTGCTCGAAGCGATGAAAATGGAACACGCCCTGACCAGCCCGCGCGATGGCATCGTGGCCCGTGTCGCAGTGGCCGAAGGCACGCAGGTCACCGACGGCGCGCTGTTGATCGCCCTGGAAGACGCCGATGGCTGACCCCGTCACGATCTTCGAGGTTGGCCCCCGCGACGGCTTGCAGAACGAGCCGCAACAGATTGCAACCGCAGACAAAATCCGTCTCGTCGACATGCTCTCGGACGCCGAATGCCGCCGCGTCGAAGTCACCAGTTTCGTCAGCCCCAAATGGGTGCCGCAAATGGCCGACGCTGCTGAGGTGCTGTCCGGCATCACCCGCCACCCCGGCACCGCCTACACCGCGCTGACCCCGAACCTGCGCGGCTTTGAGGGCGCGCAAGCAGCAAGCGTGGACGAGGTGGCGGTGTTCGGTGCGGCGTCAGAAACCTTCTCCCAGCGCAACATCAACTGTTCCATCGCCGAAAGCCTGGACCGCTTCGCCCCCGTCATGCAGGCCGCCCGTGATGCGGATATCCCGGTGCGCGGCTATATCTCCTGCGTGACCGATTGCCCCTATGAGGGCCAGATCACCCCGTCGCAGGTCGCCCGCGTCGCAGAAACCCTGCTGGATATGGGCTGCTTTGAAATCTCACTCGGCGACACGATCGGCAAGGGCCAGCCCGAAGCGGTCGACGCGATGCTGAAAGCCGTGCTTGGCGTCGTTCCAGCCGACCGTCTGGCCGGGCATTTCCACGACACCGAAGGCCGCGCTCTGGACAATATCGCGGTCAGTTTGGACCATGGTCTGCGAGTCTTTGACAGCGCAGTCGGTGGTCTGGGTGGCTGCCCCTATGCGCCGGGTGCTGCTGGTAACGTCGCCACAGAGGCCGTTGTAAACATGTTGGAAAAGCGCGGTCACGCCACCGGCATAGATGTCACCAAACTTGCCAGCGCCGCCGATTTCGCGCGCAGCCTGAGGACACCGAAATGACCTACAAGACCCTTCTGCTTCAGACCGACGCGCGCGGCGTTGCCACCCTGACCCTGAACCGCCCCGAAAAGCACAATGTCCTGTCCGCCGAAATGATCGACGAGCTGCGCGATGCCGCGCGCTCGCTTGGTGCGGATGACGCTGTCCGGGTTGTGGTGCTGACCGGCGCGGGCAAAAGCTTCTGCGCGGGTGGGGATCTGGACTGGATGCGCGCCCAGTTCACCGCCAGCCGCGAGACCCGAATGGCCGAGGCGCGGCGTCTGGCCATGATGCTCTATGACCTCAACACCCTGCCGAAACCCCTGATCGGCCGGATCAACGGCACGGCAATGGGCGGGGGCATCGGCATAATGTCGGTCTGCGACAGCGCAGTGGTGGCAACGGGCGGCAAGTTCGGCCTGACCGAAACCCGCCTTGGTCTGATCCCCGCAACCATCTCTCCCTACGTTCTGGCCCGCATGGGCGAGGGCCGGGCGCGGCGCGTCTTCATGAATGCACGTATCTTCGGTGCGGAAGAGCTGACCGCGCTGAACCTCGCAACTCGCGTTGTAGAAATGGATGATCTGGACAAAACGGTCGAGGCCGAAGTCACCCCCTACCTGA
This sequence comes from Halovulum sp. GXIMD14793, assembly GCF_054457435.1. Lineage (NCBI taxonomy): Bacteria > Pseudomonadati > Pseudomonadota > Alphaproteobacteria > Rhodobacterales > Paracoccaceae > Halovulum > Halovulum sp. GXIMD14793. The sequence goes on from NZ_JBTLNE010000077.1 coordinate 13,426, forward strand.
CCTGCGCCCCGCAAGCCGTCGCCCGCGCCAAAGCCCTGGCCCGCCGCCTTGGCCCTGCGATTGATGAGGCGCTGATCGAAGACACAATCGCAGCCCTAGCAGACACCTGGGAAGGCCCCGAAGCCCAGGAAGGCATCGCCGCCTTTTTCGAAAAACGCCCCGCGACCTGGGTGCTGGGATAATGCGCTATCTTTGGTGATTAGGCTCTGGGGCGCATAGGTTTGGTCTTGGGGGCGGTTTCAACGGGTGAGCGCAACACTTTAATCTTTTTGGAAAGATGGAGTGTGAGAGATGAAGTATCGAACGCGAACGTTTTACACCGACAAACAGAAATCCGAGATGTGGGATC
>NZ_JBTLNE010000078.1:0-12769 GCF_054457435.1 Halovulum sp. GXIMD14793
CTTGAGCAATTTGAGGGCTCCGCGCCCGGCGCGCTTGCCCAAAACGAAACCAACGAATATGAAAACCAGACCCGCAGACTCTCGTTATGAATGAGGGAGCCTCGGGGGGCAGGTCAGATACTGCGTCATGGGCGTGGCCTCCGTAGTCTCGGAGCCGAGGTCTTGTTTCGGGCAATCTGTTCCCCGTCGCTATCAGCATTTGAAGTGTCGGACTGCTGGCCAAGGATAGCGTTCGGATCAGACTTCAGGCAGGCCTCCCATGTGGCCAATTCTTCAAACAGGGTGTTCGAACATAGTTCGTCCCTGTCCGCCACATTTGATGTTGTGTGGTTTTTCCCAATAACTTCTGGATAGGGATAGTAGCCCTTCAGACCTCAGGCTCATGCCTTAGGCCACAGACACAGATCTCACTTCTATATTGACTTGGTGCCCGAACTTTGCGTCTGACCGATTTCAGGCGCGTTCGGCGTATTCCATGGTTTCGGTATTGACCACGATATCCTCATCCTGACCGACAAATGGCGGGACCATAACACGGACGCCATTGTCCAGAACGGCCGGTTTGAAGCTGTTGGCGGCGGTCTGGCCTTTCACGGCGGGCTCTGTCTCGGCCACTTTGCAGGTGACTTTCTGAGGCAGGGCGGCGGACAGGGCTTCGCTTTCGTAATATTCGATTGTAACCATCATCCCGTCCTGCAGGAAGGGGCGGCGGTCGCCAAGGATATCTGCGGGCAATTCGATCTGCTCGTAGCTGTCGGTATCCATGAAAACCAGCATGCCGTCATTTTCATAAAGGAACTGCTGGTCTTTCTGCTCCAGCCGCACACGCTCTACCTTATCGGCTGAGCGGAAACGCTCGTTCAGTTTGGAGCCGGTACGGATGTTCTTCAGTTCCACCTGAGCAAAGGCCCCGCCCTTGCCGGGCTTCACATGGTTGACTTTTACAGCGATCCAAAGGCCGCCATCATGTTCCAGAACATTGCCGGAACGGATTTCATTGCCATTGATTTTGGGCATCTGCTGCTCTCCGATATCGCTTTGGCTCAGCGCTATATCGCTAAGCAGGCGGGCTGTCCATCACCCTTGGCGTGGCAAAAACCATGCCGAACAGGACGGCAACCATCGTCATGGGTTCCGGATGATAAAGCACCCCGTCAACCAGGGATATTGCCAGAAGGGTATTCAAAGCCGTGAAAGCCCCGATACGGGTCGCGTCCCGGTCGGCCCTGGTATGGCTGGTGCCGCGCAGCCAGTAATAGAGCAGCACGCCCGCGACACAGATTGCACCGAGTATACCCAGATTGACCAGCAACTGCAGAGGGAAGTTATGGGGATGCAGCCATTCCACCTCGGTCCCTTTGGTCAGATAGCGATAGTGGTCAAAGCCGTGGCCGATCACCGGGTGTTCGCGGAAATAGTCAAGTGCGGCGCTCCATGCGCGCATGCGCCCGCCAGCAAAGGCATCGGCGGATGTCGCCTCAACCGTGCGGTTGAAGGACGTGATCAGCCCGTAGCTGAACATCGGAAGTTTGGGGATCAGTGACAATCCAGCGCCAACGGCGGCTGTGGCCAGAAACGGCAGCAGGCTGGCGCGCATCTGCGGCCAGAACAGTGCCAGCGACAGGGCATAGGCTGCAACGATCCCGACCAAAGACCCGCGAGAGCCGGACCAGAACAGCATCGCCCACAGCAGCACCGCCCCCAGCCAGAGGACCGGTCCGCGTGACATACCGAATCCCATGGCAAGTGCCGTCGCAAGAAAGATCGCCCAAAGCCGGACGTGTTCATACCCAACTGGCCCGCCAAGCCAGTTCATCGACGGCTCGTCGATATAAAGCAGATACAGCAGGACAAGAATGGGCAGATGCACCAGTGGCAGAAAAAACACGGCTTTGCCAAATGCGTCCCAGAGGCGGCGGTCAAACCGGCTGCACAGGAATGCGACGGAAATTGCCAGCACCACGAAGATCAGCCGCAAAAGCAGTTCTATCGCGCCGTCCATCGGATGGCTGGCGTTGAGTGCCAGCCCCAGAAGGATCACGCCTGCGGCACCAATCAGGCCCAGCAGGATCGGTGCGGGGGGCGCTTTGACGAAGTTTGCGCGGGTCAGGCCAAACAGGATCGCGACGAATATCGTCAGCATCTGGAAAGCGGGAAAGAGATTGATCACACTTTGATTGCGCGGGCCGTCAAGGCTACCAAGGGCCAGCCAACTTATAGCACCGACCGTCGGGATTGAGGCCAGCAAAACGGGAAGAAAAACGGGAGAGCCGATACGGATCTGGGGCATGGGTCTGACCTGAATACAATTTTGGCCCGAACCCTGTCAGCCAAACGGCTTTTGCGCAACTGCCAAGCTGTGCGAGCCGAAAGGCTGTGTCGCATATGTCAGGATATGGTACCGACGCCCCGACTTGAACGGGGGACCTCCTGATCCACAATCAGGCGCTCTAACCAACTGAGCTACGTCGGCACCGTGCGCTGTCACCTAGCGCCAAGTTCTGCTGAATGCAAGAGGGCGCGGGTTGATTTTGCGCCCGCATCGCGCTAAGGCGCGGCCCTTGTGATCAGGAGGCTGGCAATGGGTATCAACACACCAAGTGACGCGGAAACAGAACTGCAGATCGGGCCGACCTCCGAAGGTATGGTGCGGCTTTTCGTGGCTGGCGGCGGGGTAGAGTTGCCGATGGACTTTGATCCCGAAGAGGCTGAGGAAATCGCCGAGGAACTTACAGCGGCTGCGAAACGCGCCCGCGCAATGGCGCGATGACGCAAGCGGCCAGATGGGCCGTGCCAGCGGAGTATGATGCGCTCGGCCAGTTGTTTCATGCTGCTGTTCATGCAGAGCCAAGCCCTTATACCAAGGCGCAGCGCCAGGCCTGGATGCCAGAGCCGCCAAACGGTGCGCGCTGGCACGACCGGCTTGACGGGCAGCGCGTGGCCATGGTTTGCGATGATGGGCAGAGCCCCTTGGGCTTTATGACGTTGCGGTCCGATGGCTATGTCGATCTTGCCTATATTCTTGCCGCGGCGCGCGGGCATGGTGTGTTTCGCCGGTTGTTCGCGTTGATTGAGCAAGAGGCGCAGGCTTTGGGCCTGACGCATCTTTCAACCCATGCCAGCCTAGCGGCGCAGGGACCGTTTAAGGCCGTCGGTTTCGAGGTTGTCCGCCATGAGGTTGTGCAGCGGGATGGCGAGCACCTGAAACGGGCTGAGATGGAATGCCGCCTAGGATGACAGCTGGACAGGCCCGGTTCTGGGGTCGGTTGCCCGCAACAGCCGCTCGGCCGCGGTGCGGGCCAGTTTCAGCGTGACGGCCTTTCGGCGCGGCGCGGCCAGTCGTGATACCGGGGCAGGGCGGATCAGGCTGGCATCATAGGGGTCTGCGATGATCAGGCCGGTCTCAGTGGGCAGCAGATCGGTGGGAAAATCTTCATCCACCGCCCAGAAGAACCGGTCGCACCAATCCAGATAGCCCTGCCATTTGCTGTCGGACATATAGTCGGCGCGGCTTGATTTGCATTCGATGATCCAGATCTCCCCTTTTTTATCAAGGGCGATCACATCGACGCGCAGGCCCCGGGTCGGCACAAACTCGGTCACTGAGGTCAGGCCGAGCGTGGTCAGATGGCGGCAGACGCCTCGTGCCAGAAGTTGTCCGGGGGCCAGATCATCGCGCATGGCTCACTATGAACATTTAGCGAACATCGCGTCAAGAGCGGTTGCATCAATCCCGTCTTCGGGGTGCAGCAGACCCAGGGCGGTCAGGCGGTCGGCGTAGCGGTGGGCCTGTGCCTCGATCGAATAGTCCAGCGCCATGCGTGTGGCCCCGTGCGCGGCCCGCGCCCGCGCGGCTGCGGGATCATCAGCCACACAAAGCATCGTGCGGGCCAGCGCGGCAGCGTCAATTTCGGCCCATTGCGCACCGGGCGTGGGATAGATCGCCTGTTCGGGCGGCACCGGCACCAGATCACAGGGAACCGGAAAGGCGGTGTTTTCGGTGCAGAAATCCCGGGTGCCGGACCAATCCGTTGCGATCACTGGCACCCCCATTTGCAACGCAAACGCAGGCAGATAGCCAAACCCCTCGGCTCGGTGCGGGGACACCAACGCTGCGGCACCGCGGACCAGCCCCAACAGCCCGTTCATCGGCCAGTCCTCACGGATCAGCCTTATACGGCGGTCGATGGCTGCGGCCCGCATGATCTGACGCATCTGACCTTCCGGATCGCCCCAGTGGTCCGAGGGCGCAGGGCGTGTTTTGATGATCAGTTCCACGTCGCGGCGCGGGCCGAATGCCGCCTGAAACGCCCGCAGGGCGGCCAAAGGGTTTTTGCGGCAGACAGAGGAATGCTCGTCAAAAGCCATAACAAACCGGGTCACCCCGGGCCTGGGATGGCGCGGTTGGGCGGTCACCGGCGGCAGGCCCTTGCGCATCAGCATCACCTTACCGCGAAAGGTCCGGCGATAGGTCTGCGCCACAAAGACCGAGGGCGCCCAGATTTCATCCAGCATATCCAGCGCCAACCGATGCGCCTGCGGCAGCCGGTTCAGTTCCCATAAGGCAAAGCCGATATGATAGGCGTCACGGAACCGGTAATGCATCAGCATCTCTTGCGGTATGCGGTCCGCATTCATGTGATAGAGCGCCACTGGGCGGCGCAGCCTGCGATGCGCAGGACCGGGCAGGGCGGCGGCCGGGGCGCAGGGGAGGCCGATATGTTGCAGTGCGGACAGGCTCATCCGCAGGTTCTGGCTTAGCCCGGTCTCGGCCTTTGCATCGCCATGCAAGGCCAAAACGGGGTGATCCGTGCTGAGCTTGCCAAGCCCGGGATGAGACGCCGGCAGGTGGCGGTGCAGCTGTTCCAGCCAGTCTTCGGTCGCCCATGGAGAGACGAAGCTTGTCAGACTGCGCACAGGTAGCCTGAGCGTCAGCGCCAGAAGGAATTCAAAGCGGGTCAGCGGTGAATGTTCCGGGGCCAGCGGGGCGCTTAGCCAGGCCGCATGACCGGGCAGGGTGCATGCCCCAGTTTCCAGAAACTGCAGAAACGCCGTGGCCCGGTCGTTCTCGGCGCTTGGCGGTCGGGTCGACCGGTAGGCCCTTAACAAGGGATGATCGGCTTTTATCTGCTGCAGATGGCGGAGCAGGTGTGGGCTGTCATCCTCGACCTCCAGCGCAGCCTGTATTGCCTCAGGCACGTCATCAGAGGGCTGGATCCGCAGGTGATCCAGTGCCTGACGGACCAGATGGCGAGGCAGGTCTGCAGCATAGCGTGACAGTTCGCATAAGGTGACCCGAAGGTCGCTGTCGGGCAGGTCTGTCATCGCTCGATGGACCAATGCCTCGGTCAGGGGCAAACCATCGGGATTGGCGCGCAGCAGGCGCAAGAACAACCGTTTTTGCGCTGCATCCGGCCCTACAATGGCAACCGAGGGAAGCCCGGCAAACGCAAGCAAATCCTCTGGCGGGGGACCGTTCAGGCGCAGGCGGACCCGCACAGGGTGCCGCAGCTTTAACGCCAGACCGGCCAGGGCCTGCAGCAGACCAGACCGGCTGCGCCATGGTCGATCACACAGGATCACACTGCGCCGGGTGCCTGCCACCAGCCGCGCCATGCGCTGCCAGTCGCCCCACCGCGCCGCCCATTTCCGGGGGCCTCTGGGCGCATTGGCGAAACAGCGCAGGAAAAGAATGGCGTGGTCTGCCCCTGCGACTTTGCGCAGATCGGTGCGAGGGAACCCGCCAGGCAGCAAGGTCACCGCCTGTGCCTTGATCCCCGCAACATGCAGGCTTTCGATCAACTGCGCCTCCTGCCGGTGCTGCAGGGCGCTGCTTAGCGTGAAACTGCCAAGCACAAGCACTTGCGGCGCGTGGGATGTTCTGGGACGGGACAGGCTCATGCCTCAGCCATCGCGCATCAGAGTTAATTCCGGTTTAAGCCACGGTCCATTTGCAACCGCGCAACAAATCCCTATCTTGTCGGGTGGCGGGCACTGCGCGGCTCGTGACAAGGCGACATCCTGGTGGCCTTAAAAGTTCTTGAGGGAGCTGGCTCTGTTTGGGATCGTGGTCCCTTACATCTGGTGCCCACCTGGTTATCCAGGCTCTCAAGGATCGCACGCCTCCACGGTCGAGGCGGTCCCGCCACCCTTGCACCGCAAGGGGCACCATGTGACAAGGTTTGCATGGATATTGCCGAGATCAAGAAACAGCTTCGCCAACGCTGCGCCGCATCGCGCAAAGCAGCGGCACGGGTCTGCGATCCGGCCCCCGCGCAGGCGCGGCTTGTGCAATATATCGAGGAAATCCCAGCGCTTGAGACGATTTCCGGCTATTGGCCGATGCGCGACGAGATGGACCCGATGCCTGCTTTGACCAGTCTGCATGAACAGGGATTTGGCATCTGTCTGCCGGTGGTCCGGCAAAAAGGCACATCTCTTGTCTTTCGGAACTGGCACCCGGGGGCGCAGATGGTGCCGGGGGCTTACGGCGAAATGATCCCCGCCGATGAGACCCAAGCCGAACCAGACGCCCTGATCGTGCCCTTACTGGCGTTTGATCAGAACGGGCACCGCCTTGGCTATGGCGGGGGCTACTATGATCGCACGCTGGCGGAACTGCGCAGCCGCCGCCGCGCCTATGGTATCGGCTTTGCCTATGGGGCGCAGCTGATCGATGATCTGCCGGTTGGCCCCTATGACCAACCGCTGGATGTCATCATCACCGAGACCGCCACAATCCTGCCCCGCTGATCGCGGTTGCCTGTTGCAGCCCCCGGGCATAGGGTCCGCCGGGGTTGAATGAGGACAGGCATGCGGATTCTGTTTTTAGGAGATATCGTTGGACGGTCAGGGCGCGATGCCGTCAAGGCGCGGATCGGTGAGTTGCGGGCCGAGTGGAAGCTCGACTTCATCATCGTGAACGGGGAAAATGCCACCTCGGGGATGGGGCTGTCCGGCGCACATGCGCAAGAGCTGCTTGGCGCCGGTGTGGATTGCCTGACGCTGGGCGACCACGCCTTTGATCAGCGCGACATGATGAGCTTTATCGAGACGGAACCGCGTATCATCCGCCCGCTGAATTTCTCAAAAAATGCGCCGGGTAAGGGCGCGCGGGTCTTTAGCACGGCGTGCGGCGAAAAGGTTCTGGTGACCCAGGCCTTGGGGCAGGTCTTTATGAAGCGGCCCTTTGATGATCCGTTCTCGGCACTGGAGGCCACGCTGAAAACAACGCCGCTGGGGGCGGTGCAGGCGGTGGTCGTGGATTTTCATGCCGAAGCAACGTCAGAGAAAATGGCAATGGGGCATTGGTTGAACGGGCGGGCCTCGCTTGTTGTGGGCACGCATACTCATGTGCCGACGGGGGATGCCTACGTGATGTCGAAGGGCACCGGCTATATGACCGATGCTGGGATGTGTGGGGACTATGCCACCGTGATCGGCATGGATCCCGAGGAACCGCTGAACCGGTTCATCACCGGCATGCCCAAGGGGCGCTTTACCCCCGGCAGTGGTGAGGCGACCCTGTCAGGCGTTCTGGTGGAAACCGAGCGGGCAACCGGTCTGGCGAAATCCGTTCACGCAATCCGCATTGGCGGGGTTTTTGCCAGCGCCGCGCCATGAACCGCAGCGTCATGATGTTCGCGCTTCTGGCTGCCCTGGGGCTGTGCTGGGGCCTGACCATCCCTCTGGGACGGCTTGCAGTGCTGGCGGGGTACAACCCGATTGGCCTGCTGACATGGCAGATCATCATTGTTACGGCATTTACCACCGTGGTCCTGCTGGTCCGGCGGACGCCGTTTCCGCTGTCGCGCCGTTTTCTGGAGTTGTTCGTGGTGGTTGCGGTTTTAGGGACGCTGGTTCCGAACTTTGCCGGTTACACCGCGGCCAAGGGTCTGCCCGCCGGGATTTACGCCATCATCATCGCTTTTGTTCCCATCTGCACCATGCCGATTGCCGTTCTGGCCCGGTTCGAACCCTGGAACTGGGCGCGCGCGGCCGGTTTGGTGCTGGGGGCAGCGGCTGTGATCTTGTTGGTACAGCCCGAGGCTCTGCCCGAAGGCATCGGCTGGGCTTTTGTGGCCTTGGCGCTGATCGCGCCCATTTGTTACGGTTTCGAGGCGAATTATCTGGTTTGGCGTGGAGACCACGGGCTGGACCCCTTTGCCATGTTATGGGGTGCAAGCGTGCTGGCGCTTGTTGTGGCACTGCCGACCGCATTCGCGACGAAGTCCTTTATCGGTCTCTGGCACCCACCGCAGCCCGAGGATTGGGCGATCCTGATCTCAGGTGCGGCGCATTGCTTGGCCTATTCCGGCTATGTCTGGCTGGTCGGCAAGGCGGGCGCCGTGTTTGCGGCGCAGGTCGCCTATATCGTTACGGCAACCGGCTTGGGCTGGTCCATGCTGATCCTGAAAGAAGGGTATTCCGGCCATGTCTGGATTGCCTTTGCCCTTATGATGATTGGGGTTGCGCTGGTCCAGCCACGTGATGAGAGCAGCGAACAGGCTTGAGCCTGTCTGTCGCTTGCGCCATGCTGCGGCGATATCTGCCGAGGGTTCCTGATGTTTGACGCTGTCCCCATCGCCAATGCAGAGGGCTGGTTCACCCTGCTGGTCCTGCTTTTGATGCTGGTCATGTTCATCCGCGAAAGCTTTCCCACCGAGGTGGTGGCGCTGGCAGGCGCAAGCATTTTTCTGATCTCAGGCATTCTGCCGGCCGAGGATATGCTGAGCGTCTTTTCCAACCCGGCACCCTGGACGATTGCCGCGATGTTCGTGATCTCGGGCGCATTGGTCCGCACCGGGGCGCTAAACGCACTGACCCATGTGGTCAGTGATCAGGCGGCGCACAGGCCAAAAACCGTGCTGTTGATCTTTGCGGCGATCATCGCCTTCGCCTCGGCCTTTATCAACAACACACCCGTGGTGGTTCTGCTGATCCCGGTCACCGTGCAACTGGCCAAGTCAATGGGGATGGCAAGTTCCAAGCTGCTGATCCCCTTGTCCTATATGGCGATATTGGGCGGGATTTGTACGCTGATCGGCACCTCCACCAACCTTCTGGTGGACGGGGTGGCGCGGCAGGCAGGGCTGGAGCCGTTCTCGCTGTTCGAGGTCACGCCGCTGGGCTTATGTCTGGTGGCCTGGGGCTTTTTCTACATGCGCTTCATTGGCGCGCGGCTGTTGCCGGTGCGTGAGACGATGGCCGAGCATTTGTCGGACCGCCGCAAGATGAAGTTCTTTACAGAGGTGGCCATCCCCGAAGGCTCGCCCCTGATTGGTGCCACGGTTTCTGAGGTTCCGATTTTCCAGCGCCCGGGGATGCGGCTGATTGATGTGCTACGCGCGGATGAATCGCTGCGCAGGCGCTTCCCGGATGTGACGCTGGAAAAGGGGGACCGTGTGGTTCTGCGAACCGAAGTAGGGGAGTTGCTGGGGCTAAAGGAATCCGATGACGTTAAGCTGGTGGATGAGCTTGCGTCACGCTTCACCACGACGGTCGAGGCATTGATTTCACCAGGCAGCCGCATGATCGGGCGGTCGCTGGGCTCTTTGCGTCTGCGGCGGCGCTATGGGGTTTATCCGATAGCGGTGCATCGCCGGAACCAAAATATCGGCCGCCAGTTGGATGAGGTCGTCGTGCGGGTTGGCGATACGCTGTTGCTGGAAGGGTCCCCGGTGGATATTCAGCGCCTGTCGGCGGATATGGATATCGCCGATATCACCGAGCCGACGGAACGCCCCTATCGCCGCAATCATGCGCCACTTGTGCTGGCTGTGCTGGCCGGGATTGTTCTGCTGTCGGCCTTTGGCGTGGCGTCAATCTTTGCATTGACGGTGCTTGGGGTGGCGGCAGTGCTGCTGAGCCGGGCGATTGATTCTGAAGAGGCGTTTCAATCCGTTGAAGGCGGGCTTCTGGTGCTGATCTTTTCCATGCTGGCTGTTGGTAAGGCGCTGGAGAATTCCGGCGCGATTGCGCTGGTGGCCGAGGCGCTGGCGCCATATCTCAGCCAGTTGCCGACATTTTTCATGATCTGGTCGATCTTTCTGCTGACATCGGTGCTGACGGAACTGGTGTCCAATAATGCGGTGGCTGTGGTTGTGACGCCCGTGGTGATTGGACTGGCGGGTGCAATCGGCGTCGATCCGCGCCCGCTTGTGGTGGCGGTCATGGTTGCGGCGTCGGCAAGCTTTGCAACACCCATCGGTTATCAGACCAACACGCTGGTTTATGGGCCGGGCGGCTATCGCTTTACCGATTTCATGAAGGTCGGCATTCCGCTGAATGTCTCTATCGGGTTGCTCGCCAGCGCACTGATCCCGGTATTCTGGCCGCTGACGCCGTGACAACCGTGTAGGGTGGGTTTAAACCCACCCTACCTTTATCGCTTACGTAGACGCACGTCGCCAGGCAACCAGCCACAGACCTGCAAAGATGATGGAGGCAATTGCATTCCACCCGGCCATGGAGATGCCCAGCATCGACCAGGGTATTTCATCGCAGCGCACCAATGGGGCGGCCATGATCTGGTTGAATAACTCGTCTGTGGACACATCAGCCACCGGCCCCGATGTGCACGTATCCGGCCCTGGCCACCAATGCTGCTCGACCCCGGCATGATAGACACCGATCCCGGCTGTTGTCAGCGCCGCCAACGCGCCAAAAATCAGCAATGGGCGCCAACTGGCCGCCACCAGATACAAAAGCCCCAGCACGATCGCGATCCCATGCGGCCAGCGTTGCCAGATGCAGAGTTTGCACGGCGCCATGTCTGCCAGATACTGAAATCCCAGCGCACCCAGAAAAAGCACGGCGGAGCCTCCGGCGGCCAGCAATGTCAGAGTTCTCGCGCTCATATGTACTTTAACACCGCAAAACCTGCTGCCAGCAAGACAAAAAAGGCCAGAGTCAGCCAGCCAAAGTAACGATCAATGAACTCACGGATTTCCGCGCCGTATTTCCACAACAGCGCTGCGACCAGGAAAAACCGGGCAGCACGCGCCACCAGCGACGACACCATAAAGACCCAGAAGTTCAGACCCGTGGCACCAGAGGCAATGGTGATCACCTTATAGGGAAACGGCGTCAATCCCGCAAACAGCACCGCCCATATGCCGTGTTCGTTAAACTTGTCCCCGAACATGGCAAAGGCCTCCTCCTTGCCATAGAAGGCCAGAACCGGCTCGCCGATCACATCATAAAGTTGCGCGCCAATCAGATATCCCAGTGCCCCGCCAGCCACCGAGGCCAGCGTGCAAACCCCGGCAATCAGCCAGGCGCGATGCGGGGCGGCCAGGACCATCGGGATCAACAGAATGTCTGGCGGGATGGGAAAAACCGAACTTTCTACAAAAGACACCACCGCCAACGCCCAAAGCGCATAGGGTTTCTCGGCCAGTTGCAGGGTCCAGTCGTAAAGGCGGCGAAACATCGGGTTACCTTTGTAAGTCGCCTGTTATGCAGCATTCCTGCCGCATGCGGTCAAGTGCTTTACGCTTTGTCAGGAATCATGCTTACAATACTGCAACCGAACTGAGGACAGGTGGCCGTTATGAAATGGCGCGGACGACGCGGCAGTAAGAATATAATTGACCGGCGCGGCCAGCGCAGCGGTGTCAGCCGCGCGGGCGGGGTTGGCGGGCTTGGTATTGTCGGCACGCTGATCGTTCTGGCCATCGGATATTTCATGGGCGTCGATGTCCGTCCGTTCCTCAGCGGGGATGTCGGCCCTGCGGGCACTGAGGCGCAACAGTCAGATGCCGAGGATCAGGCAGGTCGCTTTGTCTCGGTCGTTCTGGCCGACACAGAAACCGTCTGGGCCGAGATTTTTGCCAAACAGGTTGGATCCCGCTATCGCCCGCCGGAACTGGTGTTGTTTTCCGGGGCGACACGCTCCCCCTGCGGCGGCGCATCCGGGGCGACGGGCCCGTTCTATTGTCCGGCGGACAATCGCGCCTATCTGGACACATCTTTCTTTGCGGTGATGAAGCAGCGCCTGGGCGCGGGGGGCGATTTTGCCGCCGCCTATGTTGTCGCGCATGAGATCGCGCATCACGTGCAGGACGAACTGGGCATCCTAAGCAAGGCCAATCAGACCCGCCAGCGGGTCAGTCAAGTGGAAAGCAATCGCATCTCGGTTATGATCGAACTGCAGGCGGACTGTTTTTCCGGTATCTGGGCCCGCTATGCGCAAGACCGGCTTGGCACCATCGAACCGGGCGATATCGAAGAGGCGATCAACGCGGCCCAGCGCATCGGCGACGACGTGCTGCAAGCCTCTGCCGGGCGGCGACCTATGCCGCATACCTTCACCCATGGCACTTCTGAACAGCGCCAACGCTGGTTTATGCAGGGTTATCGCACCGGCGATCTGAACCAGTGCAACACCTTTGGCGCGCAGCGGCTCTGACAGGGCTTGCACAGCGCTGCAATCGTGATAGAAGCCTCGGGTCGGAATGTGCGGGCGTGGCGGAACTGGTAGACGCGCTGGATTCAAAATCCAGTTCTGGCAACAGAGTGTCGGTTCGATTCCGACCGCCCGTACCATCCGAATTTCCCTGAACGGTAAGCAGCTTGTTTAGTCCTGCCTAGCGCATCGCGCTAACATCTGAATCATCCAACGCTGCCCAAAATAATAGATTTCAACGCGTTAAAGCGTTTCGACATTAATCTGAGACATATCCGGCAGCCTTGAAGTAGTTCCAGCATTCTGTTGGGTCGTAGAGATCGCAGATAGCTGCGATGGCGTCGAAGACTTCTGTGAAGG